>DAIDJG010000125.1 GCA_027451445.1 Singulisphaera sp. | reverse complement strand
GGCACTAGCAAACGAATACTGACCCGGCACGAAATCCAGGGTGCTTGAAGGAACTGGTTGAGCTCAAATGTATGAGTGCGGCGAATCAGAGCGGCCACGTAACGGTGCAGTCCCCGCCAAACTTTTCAAATTCGATGCGCGGCCAGTCATTTCATTCAGCTCAAAACTCGCTGACAGTGGGCGGATCGTCCGTCACCCGATCATATCCATCCCACGCCGGCGACGTCACCGATTTGGTCTACGGCCGAGTGCATGTGGCACATTTGCCACAACACGCCCCATCCCGCCAGTCTCCGATCGCCCCAACGCCGCCAGGTTCATCCAACGCCGATCCCGCGTCATCGACTTCCGCCCGCCCCTTGGCTAACCTCACTGTATTCCCTTCATCGGAGTTTCTCGCGGGGGAGGCGCCCCATGTGGCGGACAGGTCGCGGGTATCACGTCTTGCGCGGTGCCGAGTGGGAGTTGTTCAAGGAGGGGATGGGGTCGCTCTGGGATTTCGCGACAATGGACGAAAGCGACCCCACGTCTCCAGAGACCGGGATCACCGTGTTTGATCGGTTGGAGACAAACCAAAAACTTGCCCTGCTTGCGCTCGTCGGCAAGGCCCTTCGCGACGAGGCCGAACCGGCTCCGGAGTTGACCGCATACACCGAGGGGACTGTCGCAGCGGTCTACGGCCACATTTACGGCATGATCGAGTTCGAGATCGATTACGCGGACGAACCGGGCGACGACCCAACCTACTGGCGCCGACTGGCTCTGGACGCAGCGCGCGCGGCGATTGACGATCTCGAAACGGAGGAGGATACGACCGGACCGCAAACACACCTGGAAGCCGACACCGGGTCGGAACGTCGAGACGTACCGGCATGGGTTGACAGCTCCGCCTCAGACGCACCAGCTTGGCTTGACAACTCCGCCACAGACGAGGAATCCGACGACGGTAACCCAGACTGGCCTCCGGAACTGCCCGCCGAGACGTGCGTTGATCTCGACGAATGGAACTGGATCGTCGACGAGTGGCTGGGCCAGCGCATGCTCTGGAGTGATGGCGATTATCTCGCTGGCGATGATTTCCTGGACGACCCGCCGAAAGTCGCGCGTCTGAAACTGGAGCTAATGGGCATCGCACACGACTACTTCACGGCGCTCCCGCCGGATCCGGCTGACGACGCCATGGAAGCCATCAAGGCGCAGCTTCGAGAGTTGTGTGGACGCGCGCCCGTATAAGGAGTGAGCTTTGATTCCAGCGTCGCTCTACGTCTACCACCACCTGGAGACCGGCCCTTGCAGCCCAGACGTGCTGGTGGCCGAGCGCCATGGCCCACTCGTCCACGAAATCGGGATTGCGAAGGAACGTAACACTTGGCGGAGCGAGTGGGCGCGGCACGCCTTATTGGCTTCGGTGCGAGTCGGCATTGGCGTCGGTTCGGTTTTCCAATCTTAAGACAAATTGATATATGTTTAATATAAAATGGATTGGCATCAATTTCGGTACCCGAAGGCCGGCGGGCACTGAGCGAGGGTTTTCACCGGGTCAGCGCTGTTGGCCATACCGATTGAGCCATCGAGCATAATAAGTGTAGAAGACTTTCTCACATTCCCGGTTGATATCAAACTCGTCGACGACCGTGTTGGTGATAATCTCCTTGACCTGAAGGGTCAGCCGATAATTGATCGCGTGCTGTCCGCCCAATGATAGAGAGTCGCCGGTGCCCGTGAAGAGCATGAGGATATCCTGTAAACAGCTCTCGATCGCCTTCCGCGCCAGGGCGAGGGCGGCTTCTTGTGCTGTTGCATCGAGCGCCGCGACGGCGTCGTACTCCTTCCGGTGCAGGGTTCCGAGTTGGCCGCGATCGTCGGCCGATTCGACGAATCGACGGAGCCGTTCGACGAGCTGGTTCCTCAGAGAGAAGACATGCTGCCCGAACAATTCGACGGCGGCCTCCGTCCGCTCCTTGGCGTCGGCGGGCATTTCATCGTAGGAACACTTCACCGTCGGAGGCAGTCGTCCGGGCCTAGAGGCGGCACGCCCCGGATCGCTCGGCTGCGCTTTGGAGCTTCGCTGAGCTAAGACCTTCTCCGCGGCTTCGCGGCTAGCGACGATCGCAGGCGCCTTGCGGCGCTGGGCCTCGATCTCACCGGGTGTGAGCTCCCGGTCCAGACGTTGTTGGAGCGCGCGAATCAGGTCTTCGATCGGCGGAATGGCCAGGATGACAAGCGAGTCAGGATTCGGCCTTTTCGCGAGTTCCCCGAAGGGACCGGTTTCGTTCTCCCGAAGCGGTTCGCTGAGCTCAGCCATGAGTTGCCCTCCGCTGTTGTTGATCGGCGAACATTAGGCGCACATCAGATATGCGATGTTCCAATGAATTGTGAATAGTATGTAAACTAATTAGTGTGTATTTGTGAGACCATCAAGGGGCACGGTCCGCGCCGGCCACACAGATTTCATGCCTGGTCAGGATTTCCTACCTCCGGTTCAGGCACCTGCCGGGCGACCGCAGACCGTGAGTCGATGGCGCGGCGGCCATCCCTTGCCTTTTCAAAATGTCTAGAGCGGTTTACGACCGCGTTACGCACATCCTGGCGAAGAATCCCAATACTAACCCGAATCGCGAAAGAGGGCATTATATAATTATTTATCGATCAGGCTTCGAGTTAGTGTAGGAGCTGAAGTAGATGCCGGGGCTAAGCCCACGCGAGCCTGTGGCACGACCGCCCCACCGTCGCCCTTCTGGTCGGTCGCGGCCGTGCGCAATGCGACTGTAAACCGCTCTAGGAGTTACGCAGTTGGAATCACCACGCCGCCGCGAACAGCGTGCCGTCGTTCCCGCGCAGGAGCGTGGGAACGAGGATTTCTATGTGAGGCCCAGCAAAACGTCAACGGCGTAACTTCTAATATAGCAGGCGCAAAACAACCCTGCGGAATTTGTTGGACAAGGATTTGCCGTTAGATTACGTTTCTGTGTTCTTGTTTCGCGCTTTGTTCTCACCAATCAAGCTCATCCACGTCTGGCCGCGATGACCGTTGCGTTGCTGCTTGGATCGGAATCGCTGCGCCGGGATATCCGGCGGGACCTCTCCCGCACATTCAACGCGTTTTTCAGGATCTACGACCGATGAGACCGCACCGCCTCGCGAACGGATGGCATCGGAAACTTCGTGAGAGGCGCGCGCGGCACGCGAGCCGACCGGTACTCGTCGCGCTCGAGACGCGGACGCTCCTGTCCGAAATCCAGCCCGCGGTCGCATCTCAGTTCGTCGTCAACAGTACCAAAGACGACGGCAGCGCTGGCACGCTGCGCTGGGCGATTAACAAGGTGAACGGCGATTTTTCCGACACCTCGGCCAATCCCGATGTGATCTCATTCCAGATCCCCGGCGGTATCCAGGGGAGCATTTTCGATATTAACCTGACCTCGGACCTGCCCGCGATCCTGAACCCGGTTTTCATCGATGGCACCACGCAGCCGTTCTACAACAGCCCGCGGCTGAGCTATGAGTATGCGGGCTGCCCGCTCGTGGACATCGTGGTGCGGCTCGGCTCCTCGACAGCGACGCGGGGGCTAACGATCACCGCCGGGTCGAGCACCGTGCGGGGTCTGGCGATCGTGTACGCCTCGGACACTGCGATCCAGCTCCAGGGAAACGGCGGCAACACGATCGAGAATTGCTACATCGGCATGAACGGCCTGGGAGCCTCGGAGGAGAACTTCAACGGCATCACGATTGCGGGCGGGTCGTTCAATCAGATCGGCGGCATCGGGGCGGGGAACGTCATCGGCGGCAACACGATGTACGGGCTCCAGATCGACGGGTTCAGCGGGACCACGGGGCAGAACTCGGTGATCGGGAACTTCTTCGGCACCACGCCCGACGGCCTCTCCTTCAAACCCAGCGGGTTCGCGTTCTCAGATGGCAACGGCGTGGGCGATATTGACATCCAGAACTCGAACGGCAACCTGATCGGCGGCACCGCCGTCGGCGCGGGGAACGTACTCTCGGGGACCGGGATCAGCGTGGATATTGAAACCGGTCAGTTCAATGTCATCCAGGGGAATCATATCGGCACGGACGTCACCGGCACGACCACCATTGGTTCCAACACGGGGATCGCGCTGGGAGGCGGGTCCGCCCACAACACGGTGGGCGGCACGGCGGCCGGCGCGGGAAACCTGATCTCGGGAAACCGGGGACTGGGCATCAGCGTCCAGGGCAACGCCGACGTGATCGAGGGCAACCTCATCGGGACCGACGTCTCCGGCACCTCCGCGCTGGCGAACGGCGAGGGGATCGAGGTTGCCAACGGCGCCACGAAAAATACCATCGGCGGCACTGCCGCGGGCGCGGGGAACGTCATCGCGTTCAACACCGGCATCGGCGTCGGCGTGTCGTCCGGCACGGGCATCGCCGTGCTGGGCAACTCGATCTTCGCGAACGGCAAGCTGGGCATCGACCTGGGAGACGACGGCGTGACCACGAACTCGCCAGGCGGCAACGAGAACTTCCCAACGCTCACCACGGCCAGTACCTCGGCAGCGGGCGTGACGACCATCAGCGGGTTCCTCACCGCAGCGCCGGGGACATACCGCGTGGAGTTCTTCGCGAGCCCGACGGCCGACGGTACGGGGCACGGACAGGGGAAGATCTACCTGGGCGCAGCAACGGTGACGGTGACCAATTCCGGCACGCAGAACTTCACCGACAACACGCCGACGGCGGCATCGGGCGGCCTTTTCCTTTCGGCGACGGCCACTTCCACGACCGATGCGACCGCCAACACGTCGGAGTTCGCCGACGACCTGAAGGTGACCGGCCCTCAAGTGTTCACTGTCACGAACACGCTGGACGACGGGAGCGTCGGGTCGCTGCGCTGGGCCATCCAGCAGGTCAATGCGGACGGGGCCGCCACGGCGGCCCAACCCGACATCATTAACTTTAACATCCCCTCGAATGATCCTGGTTTCGACGCGGGAACCGGCGTCGGTACGATTCAGCCGACGTCGGACCTCGACACCGTCACGAACCCCGTCATCATCAATGGCTACTCACAGCCGGGGGCGACGGCCAACACTCTGAGCGTGGGCGACAATGCCGTGCTGCGGATCCAGCTCGACGGGAGCATGGACACGTCGGGCAATGGCGAGGGTCTGGTCATCACGGGAGGCTCCAGTACGGTCGAGGGTCTGGTCATCGGCAACTTCGCCGGTAACGCGATCGCGTTGGCGACGAAGGGGAAGAACGTCGTCGTGGGCAACTTCCTCGGTACCGACCCGAGCGGCATGACGATGCATTTCAACGGCGGCGCGGGGGTTTCGATTGTCGACCCCGCGGCAAACACGATTGGCGGCTCAACGGCCGCGGCGCGCAACGTCATCTCGGGCAACAACGAGGGTGTCGGGCTTGACCAGTCCGGCGCGAATGCCGGGTCTACCACGGGAGCTGCCAGCCCGTCCGACAACGTGGTTCAGAACAACTACATCGGCGTCAACGCCGCCGGCACGCAGGCTCTGAAGAATACCGTTGAGGGAATTCGCATTTCACGCTCGGCCCGCAATCAGGTCATCGGCAACGTGATCTCAGGCAACGGTGTCGAGGGGGTCGAGGTGGCCTTCAACGACTCGGACGGCAACTCCACCGCCAACGTGATCCAGGGCAACTTCATCGGCACCAACGCCACTGGGACCGCCGCCGTGCCGAACGGCGTTGGTGTTTTCATCCAGGCGCGTGCCAACAAGACGACCGTGGGCGGCACCACCGCTGCAGCCGCGAACGTGATCTCCGGAAATCTGACGGGAGTGAGTTTGCAGTCCGGCGTCCAGAACCTGGTGGAAGGAAATTTCATCGGCACTCGCGCCGATGGGAAAACCGCGCTGCCGAACGGGACGGGCGTCACCATCGGCACCGGCAATGACACTCCCGACGCCAACGCAATCGGCGGGCTTGCGGCGAGCCAGGGCAACATCATCGCGGCGAACACCGGTACTGGTGTGGAGCTCGACTCCGGCGGCAATGCGATCCTCTCCAACTCCATCTTCTCCAACGGGAACCTTGGCATTCTGTCCGGCACAGACCCCGCCACCTTCCAGACGCCCCCAGCGCTGACGTCGGCCGCGCTCGTCGGCTCGAACCTCACCGTGACGGGTACCGTGCAGGGGACGCCAAACGCCACCGTAACGGTGCAGCTCTTTGCCACGCCGACGCTCGACGCCAAGAACGCGGCTGAGGGGAAGACCTTGCTGGATACATTCTCGGTGATCATCGACGGCGCCGGCGCGGGGCAGATCAACCGCATGCTCGCCGCCGGCTCGACGGGCAACCAGTTGATCTCCGCCACCGCGACGGACACCGCACTCGGCACATCGGCCTTCTCCAACGGCGTGCTTGCGACGGTGTCGACGGGCGGCGCATTGGCGTTTAGCACGGCGTCGTTCACCGTGAACGAGAACGCCGGCAACGCCTCGATCACCCTCACTCGCACCGGCGGCAGCAACGGCGCGGTCTCGGTGACGCTCACGACGAGCGATGGCACGGCGACCGCCGGGTCCGATTACACCGCGACGAATCAGGTCGTGAACTGGTCCGACGGGGACACCAACCCGAAGACCGTGAACATTCCGATCATTGACCGCGGATTGACCAGCGGCACGCGTACGTTCAACGTCGCGCTGACACCCGTTGGCGGCGCCGCTTTGGGCACGCCGTCGACGGCCGTCGTTACCATTAACGAGAATGACTCGACGGTCAGCCCGCCGAACGCGCCGGTCCTCACGGCTGCGAGTGACACGGGTGTAAGCCAGACCGACGGCCTGACCGCGAAGAACGGGTCGCTCTCGGCGCCTCTCGTCTTCACGGTCACTGGCGTCAGTCCTGCGAACGGCTTTGTGCAACTCTATGTAAAGCTGCCTCAGGACGTCATCGAACCGCTGGGGGCGCCGACGCAGGCCGTCGCGGGCGTGGCGACCGTGACGGTCAGCGGCACGCCCTTGGCGGATGGGACGTATACCGTAGATGCCACCGTCGCCGCGACTGCGGGCGGAGCTCAGAGTGCGGCGTCCGGGCAAACGGCATTCACGATCCAGTCGAGTCTCCAGGTTCTCAATATCACGCCCTCGAGCAATTTCCAGGTGTCGCTGCCGAACAACCAGGTGGTCGTTACGTTCAGCCACAGGCTGGCGGGACTGGTGGCCAACCAGTACGACGGCCACGGCATGGCCGCCTCGCCCTACGCCGTGATGCTGATCCCCAGCGGACCGGACGGCGGAGCCCGCGCTGCGCAGGGGTTGGCACTCTGGACCGCGCCCTCGGGATACGATGCGGGGGACCTGCCCGTGCCCGCCACGGCCGTCTACACCGAGAACGCCGACGGCACTTCCACCATCACACTGACGCCACACGTTCCGCTACCTGCGGACATTTACGTCATCTCCATCGGCGCCGTGATGGACCTGGCCGGCAACTCCGTCCCCGGCGGCCGGGTATACAGCAGCTTCGATTTGCGACCCCCGTTGTCCGGTAACGCACTCCTGACCGTCACGGGCGTGACCACGCTGCATGGGACCGTGCCGATCAACGGCAACACGATCCCGATGCCGGACACGATCGGCATCGCCTTCAATAAACCGCTCAACAGTTGGACGGCGAGCTCCACCACGGTCCATCTGGTCGCCAATCCCAGCCCCGGTCAGTACGTACCCGTGCAGTCGGCAGTGGCCTACAGTCCAAGCACGCACACGGTTTACCTCACGCCCGAGGAGCGGCTCGTCGCCGGTGAGACCTACATCATCGCCGTGGACTCTACTGTGAGCGACGCCAGCCAATTTCCCGACCTAGGCATCACGCTCGGCCAAACGTTCTACGCCACGTTCAGGCCGCTCGCGAACACGCCGATCAATTCACAACCTCTCAATGTGCTCTCCACCGCTCCCGTGGACCATATGGCGTGGGGCGCGCCGCTGGGCTACGTGTCGGTCACCTACAGTGCATCGGTGGACCTCAACCAGCTCAGCCGCTACTCGGTGATGCTCATCCCTCAGACCGGGGGGGCGACGACGGGTGCCTCGGGCTTCGCGGACGTGCCGTACAACGCGAAGCTCAGCTTCAATCCGAACACCAACCAGCTTGTTATTGTTCCGACCGGGGCGTTCGCATCGCAGTTCGTCCAGTTGATTTCACTCAACGGCGCAGCCAGCCCGAACTTTTTCCAGACGTTCTACGCCACATTTCTGCTGTCCGCTCCCATCCTCGACCCGGCCGTGGTCGTCTCGTCGCGTTCCGCAGCGTTGTCGACCGCCGCCGACGGCCCCGCCAGAATCTCGGTTGCGCCCGCGGCCTCGAAACTCGTGCCGTCGGTCACGGCAACGGAGCCGGTGGTTGCGGTCCGCCGCGGACGGCCCCGCCAGGAGACACGCCCCGCTCCGGCCGGCCCGCTTCGCCTCGTGCGCGGGCATTCCCGGCGCGTCGTAGAACTCGCCCGGGTGTCGTCACGGAATTCTGAGATTTAAGTCAATAGAATATGAACACTTGTAAATAAATTTGAGAACAATAAACATACGTTAAATATGAAATAATTTAGTGAATTGTGTAGTCATGTTCGCGTTGATGAATTGATATCCTTGAGGCGATCGAGCGACGCGGTCCGCGTAGGCCATTCAGATTACATGCGTGGCCAGGATTGCTCCTCAGCCGCATGTCGAAGGCTTTTTCGTTCACGGGGCTGTCGGCGGACGTGGGACAGCGCCAGCCCGCAAGCCCCAGAGTCGCACCGTGCCATCTTCGCTCGACGTTGCGAGCCATTCACCGTCGGGGTCGAAGGCCAAGCTGAGGACCGATCCCGAGTGCCCGTGCAAAGTCAGCAGTTCCTGGCCGGAGACCGCGTCCCACAGGCGCGTGGTCCAGTCTTTCGAATAGCGCCTCAGTCCGTCCTTGATTTCGTACTGTGTGGCCGCCGAGCCGATGCGCCGGCCATCGGGGCTCCAGGCGACCCCCGCGACCATCGCGACGTGTCCGTGCAGCGTCGATACTTCGCGGCCGGTCGCCACATCCCATACCTTCACGGTTTCGTCCCAGCTCGCGGACGCGAGGCGCCTGCCGTCCGGGCTGAAGGCGACACATTCGACACCGCCCTCATGCCCTGTCAGGGTCGTGACCGCGCGGCGCAACGGCACGTCCCAGAGCACCAGTTCGCCTTCCTGCTGACCTCCGCCGCCGGACGCCAGGTACTTACCGCCCGGCTGGTAGGCGAGCCGTCGCACGAACTGGCGCGCATTCAGAGCACCGACAAAGCGCCCCGTAGCCACATCCCAGAGCTGGATGCTGTGCGCGCTTCCCCGACATGCGGTGGCGAGCTGACGGCCATCGGGGCTGAACGCGACGGCATGGCCGCGCACCGTGTACAGACGGCGGCCGCTGTCCGCGTCATAGACCCACACGACGTCCTGGCCGGCCGACGCCAGGAGGCGCCCGTCCGGGCTGTACGCAACGTCGCCGGCGTAGCGAGCGTGTCTCGAGGGCAACGAGGTGGCGAGGCCGCTCGACGGGTTCCAGACACGCACCGTACCGTCCTCGTACGCAGCCGCAACCTCGCGGGTGGTGGGTCGAACGGCGACCCGAAGGACCCGGACCGGGGTTGCGATGCGCAGCACGCGCGCCTCGGGACCGTCCGACGTGTTCCAGACCTTCACGGTCCCGTCCTGGCCCGCAGTGGCGATCCGGGAGCCATCGGGAAACCAGGTCACTCGTTTGACGCCGGCGGTGTGACCGCGCAGTGTGAGTCGCTCCTCGCCGGTTTGCACATCCCAGATCCGCACCGTGCGGTCCGCGCCCGCCGAGGCCAGCCGGCGGCCGTCCGGGCTGAAGCTGACACTGTTGACGGTCCACGTGTGTCCCGAGAGCGTACACTGTTCACCACCACTCTCGGCGTCCCAGACTCTGATCAGGCGGTCGGTGCCCGCCGTGGCCAGCGAGCGGCTGTCGGGACTGTAAACGACGCTTGTGATCCATCCTTTGTGTCCCGTGAACGTACCTTTCAATCGGCCGTCGGCCAGATCCCAGACAGTCACATTCGTACCGCTGGCGACCGTGATGCTACGCCGGTCGGGGCTTAGCGCGAGGCACGCTCCCCTTTCCAGATCGCGCACGTACCCGTCGATCATGAAGAGCTGCGCGTCCCCGCCAGAGCGATCCCAGCGGCGGATGTTGCCCAGGTGGTCCGCGGTCCAGAGCCGTCCGTCGGGTTCAACTGCCAGGCCCGCGCGGCCCGCAACGCCCGAGATCGGCGTGTCCCACTTCCCTGGCACGATTTTGCGGTTCTCGACGTTCCAGACCGTGGCCGCACCGTGAAAGTTCATGGCCGCCAGGGAGTGCCCGTCCGGAGCGAACGCAATCTGCTGGAGTCCCGAGTCGCCGGAGTTCCCGGGTGCGCTCAAGGTGGAGACCTCGCGGCCCGTTGTCGCGTCCCAGAGCCGCACCGTGCTATTGCTTGCCGCCGCCGCGATGCGACTGCCATCGGGGCTGACAGCAACGTCCCGAAGCTCGGGGGCCTGACCGCGGATGGTCAGCAGCTCGCCATGGCACTGGCCCCGCAAATAATGCCACTCGAACCCGCGGAGGTCAGCGCCTCCCAGGCGCTCGGGACGAAGGTCGTCAAGGATTTCCTGCACGCGGCTGACTGCGGCGTCCTTCAACTCGCGTTCGGCGAGATGCAAGTTGGCCGCGTATGCGAGGCGCCGGGAGCGATCGAGCGCCCGCTCCGCGGCGACGCGCGCCTGATCGGCCGCATTCGCATTGGCGACGGCCTGGCGCCATTGCCAGATCACTCCAGCGCCTCCGACCATGGCCACCAGGACGATGCCCAGGGTCAGCGCCGCGATGGACGGATGCCTGCGGCACCATTTGACCATGCGCTCCCTACCGGAGACCGGCCGCGCCGCGATCGGCTCGCCGTCGAGGAATCGCTGCAAGTCCGCTCCCAATTCGCGCGCGGACCCGTACCGATGCGACGGGTCCTTCCGGAGGCACTTCAGGCAAATGGTTTCGACGTCGCGCGGCACGTCGCGGTTGAGCTGGCGAGGCGGTACGGGTTCACGTTCCAGCACTTGCAAGAGCGTATCCATCACGCGCGCGGACTGAAACGGCGGTCGACCGGTGAGAAGGTGGTACAGCACCGCGCCCAGGCTGTAGACGTCGGCCAGGGGGCCGACATCGGCCCGGCCCTCGGCCTGCTCCGGCGGCATATAGCTGGGGGTACCCATGACCTGGCCGCTCGCGGTCAGGCCACTGTCGCCTTCGAGCTTCTTGGCCAGGCCGAAGTCGGTCACCTTCGGCTGGCCCTTGGCGTCGAGCAGGACGTTAGCCGGCTTGAGGTCCCGGTGCACGACACCTCGTTCATGCGCGTACTGGACCGCCTCGGCCACTTGGCCCAGGAGCTGCGCTGCGTCACGTGGCGACAGTGGGCCGGTGGCAACTCGATGCGCCAGGCTCTGACCGTCAACGTACCCCATGCTGAAGTAGTGCTGGCCCTCGTGCATGCCGACCTCATAAATCGGCACAATACCCGGGTGGTCGAGGTTTGCGGCGGCTTCGGCCTCGAGGTGGAAACGCTTCACATCGGCCTCGCCGGCCAGTTGACCGGCGAGGATCATCTTGAGCGCGACGACGCGGTTGAGCTTCACCTGCCGCGCCTTGTACACGACGCCCATTCCGCCGCGGGCTAATTCCCGGATGATCACGTAGTCGCCGAAGTAGCTGACGGTGTCCGGCTGGTCTCCGGTCTGCTCGGTCGCAGTGAGATCCACGGTATCGCCGCCCGGCGCACTCGGAAGCGCGACGGTCTCAGGCCCGAGCGGCACCCCTGGCGCCGGACTGTCGGCCTCGGTGATCGGCGGTTTGCGGCAAGCGTCAGGCCCCAGCGTCGGCCCGTCGACAACGGCCCTGTCTCGTGCAGCGCTCGCGAGTCGCTTTGATCCTTGCAAAGCTTCGGCGACGATACGACTTTGGCCGGGAAAGCGCTCGAGGTATTCCGCGCTGACGAACGTTTCGCCCCGTTCCGCGCGTAGCTCTCGTTCCAGTGCGATGAGCTCCAGTAACACCAACTCGCGGGCGCGGCCCGTCTGGGCCTCGAAATAGTCCTCGATCCGCGGCCGTCGTCCTTCGCGCCAATCGGTCTCGAAGCGGCGGCACACCGCGTCGATCTGCCGCGCCAGCGCGACGTGTGAGCTTTCGCCGTCGTGGTCGAAGCCGTCAATCATAAGGGGCTCCTGTCCGGTGGATCAAAGCCGGAAAGGTAATGACCATCGGTCGGCGCACCGTGCCGCGCAAACCCGAAGAGCGCGCGTCCTGCGCCGGCAGATCTAATGTCCCAGGACACACATTTTATTGAGAGTCAGGAAAGTAATGTCCGCCGAATTGGCCGATTTCCAGGGAAAAACTGGACTTGGGACGGACATTACTTTCCTGGCTCTCAGTAGCGGTTCGTTTATCTCTGCGGCATCGCGCTCGGAAGCCGACGAAGTGCATGCTCTAAGAACTCCCCGCCCGCTCGATTCCAGCGCGCGACGCATTGGTCCGGCCGGCCCACATCAGGGGCGAGACTCCGGATTGCGGAACGCGCCCTATGGACCCTGGCACGCCGAGGACCGGCGCACGGATGATGGGACCACGCGCGATCGTTGTTCCCAGCTTCACGAAGACTCCACTGTGTTCGGCATCGCTTATCGGAAATTCGGAACCCCTGTAAGCGCTCGCCAGTTGGTGCGCGCTGTGTTTTTAGGAGACACGCGTCGAGGTCGGGTGGCTGGGGTCGAGCCCGCAGGGCCACCCCTTCCAATGTGGTTGAACAATTCGTAACTCATTTTTAGTATAAATCCACAATAAATATAAGAAAATATATAATATTGAGACTTATTTGAGAAAATTTGACGTGGATGATGGAATTGGCTGTCAAGGCCAACCCGTCGCCAAAAACCGGCTCCGTAAGCTTGCCGACTCCGGCGTATTTCTCGTATTTTACGGAGACCGATTTAAACTGTGATCAATCCAGCACAAAACTCGCCTTGGAAGGGGTGGCCCGCAGGGCGAAGCCCCAGCCACCCAAGGCTTCCCATTTTCGCACGCCAACTGGCGAGCGCTAGGGATATTTCGTAAGTATCGGAGGTGTTTTCCATGTTTTTAAGCTATATATGGCGTCATAGCGCCGAAGATGCGTGCTCGCAGATGAGGCACGCGGAGCAAAGCTCGCAGTGGGAAGGCGTCGCCATGGTTGCTTTGCGGAATGGCCCTGGAGAAGGGGCTCAACAACGGACCAAAATGCCGACAATCCCTCGTGGCGCGCGGAGTCGCTGTGGAGAGCCGACGCCGGGGACCACGCGCGATGTTTTCATGTCGCGAAGACTCATCATCGGGACAAGGTGGGTTCGGATGGGGCCGACGCCCGTTTCATTCGGGATCTCTCATCGCTGTTGGAGTTCGGACGTGCGGCCTCGGGCGCGAGAACGTAGTGGCCCTGGGTTTGGGGCGGTGGCGTCTTGACGAGCGGTCTGTGAGACGTTACTCTTTGCGGTTTCATGAGTTGACGAGATTTCACCACACCAAAAGTGGAGACCGCGCGTGCCCAAACGCGTCCGCGGCGGTCTAGGATGGGTTCGACGCGATCTTCTTGGAGTTAGTACGTCCGATGTCCGACACGCACAAGTATGTTTACTCCTTCGGCGGTGGCAAGGCTGACGGCAAGGCAGACATGAAGGCCCTGCTCGGCGGCAAAGGTGCCAACCTGGCCGAGATGAGCGTCATCGGCATCCCGGTCCCCCCTGGTTTTACGATTACCACCGAGGTATGCGCCGCGTACTATGAAAACGGCCGGAATTTGCCCGAGGCCGTCAAGCCGCAGGTCGAAGCGGCCCTGAAACAGGTCGAGGACGAGTACGGCAGCAAGTTCGGCGACCCGGCGAATCCGCTCCTCGTTTCCGTCCGCTCCGGCGCGGCGCTGTCGATGCCGGGCATGATGAACACGATCCTCAACCTTGGGCTGACCGACGTCTCGGTCGAGGGCCTGGCCAAGAAGACCGGCAACGACCGCTTCGCCTGGGACGGCTATCGCCGCCTCATCGATATGTTCGGCTCGACGGCCATGGGCGTTGACCACGAGCACTTCGAGCACGAGCTCGTCGCGCTCAAGGAGCAGAAGAAGGTCAGCCTCGACACCGACCTCTCGACCGATGACCTCAAGGAACTGGTCAAGCGGTACAAGGCGGTTTACAAGAAGCACACCGGCGCGGACTTCCCTCAGGATCCGAAGCAGCAGCTCTGGGCGGCGATCATGGCCGTCTTCAATAGCTGGGAGGGGAAGAAGGCCGTCGAGTACCGCCGCATTGAACGGATCACCGGGCTCAAGGGGACCGCGGTCAACGTTCAGGCGATGGTCTTCGGTAACATGGGTGGCAGCTCCGGAACGGGCGTTGCCTTTACGCGCGACCCGAATACGGGCGAGAACGTCTTCTACGGCGACTACCTGATCAATGCGCAGGGCGAGGACGTGGTCGCGGGTATTCGTACCCCCGAGCCGATCAGCCAGCTCGATTCGGACATGCCCGACGTCTACAAGCAGCTCATGGGCATCCGCAGCAAACTCGAGTCACACTACAAGGAAATGCAGGACATCGAGTTCACCGTCCAGGAAGGCAAGCTGTACATGCTCCAGACCCGGACCGGCAAACGGACCGGGACCGCGGCCGTCCAGATCGCCGTCGAGATGGTCCGCGAGGGCATGATCGACGAGAAGACGGCCATTCAGCGCGTTAATCCCGACAGCCTCAATCACCTGTTGCTGCCGCAGCTCGATCCCAAGGCGAAGGTCAAGGCGGTTGCCCAGGGCATCGCGGCGAGCCCGGGCGCGGCGTCAGGCCAGGTTGTGTTGTCGGCCGAGGAGGCAGTGGTGATTGCCGATGCCCATCCGGACCGGCCACTCCTCCTGGTTCGTAAAGAAACGAGCCCCGAGGACGTGGCGGGGATGCACCTCGCGAAGGGCATTCTCACGTCCACCGGCGGCAAGGCCAGCCACGCGGCGGTTGTGGCCCGAGGGTGGGGCAAGCCGTGCATCGTCGGTTGCGAGGCGATCAAGATCAACGAAAAGGCCGGGACCATTACCATTGCCGGCCAGACGGTGAAGGCCGGCGAGTATCTGACGATCAACGGCACCACCGGCGACGTCATGATTGGCCAGGTGCCGACCGTCGCACCGACGATTTCGGGCGACTTCGCCACGCTGATGGGATGGGCCGACAAGGTCCGGACGCTCAAGGTACGCACCAACGCCGATACGCCGAAGGACTCGGCCAAGGCCCGTGAGTTCGGCGCCGAGGGGATTGGGCTCTGCCGCACTGAGCACATGTTCTTTGGCGAAGACCGCATCCTTCCGATGCGGAAGATGATCCTGGCCGATGGTGGGGATGAGTTGCCCGAGGACAAGGACCTTCCGGCGGCCGAGCGCGACGAGAAGCGAAACAAGCGCGCTACCGCGGCTCGCCGTGCGGCGCTCGACGAACTTGAGCCGTTCCAGCGCAACGATTTCATCGGCATCTTCGAGGCGATGGCGGGCCTCCCCGTCACCATTCGCCTGCTGGATCCGCCGTTGCACGAGTTCCTGCCCCACGACGAGAAGGAGCAGGCGAAGCTCGCCAAGGAGATCGGGGTCAGCATCGAAAAGATCAAGCATCGGGTCGAGGAACTGCACGAGTTCAACCCGATGCTCGGCTTCCGAGGCTGCCGATTGCCGATCGTCTACCCCGAGATCGGCGAGATGCAGGTCCGTGCCATCATCGAGGCGGCGATCGAAGTTCAGAAGCGCGGGCACGCCGTCTTGCCCGAGATCATGATCCCGCTGGTCGGCACCGTCGAGGAGCTCGCGCTCCTCAAGAAGAAGACCATCGCCGTGGCTGAAGAGGTCATGAAGAAGGCGGGGACGAAGGTTGAGTACCTGATCGGCACGATGATCGAAGTCCCCCGCGCCGCCCTGACGGCCGACCGGATCGCCGAGGAGGCCGAGTTCTTCTCGTTCGGCACCAACGACCTGACCCAGATGACGTTCGGCTTTAGCCGTGACGACATCAAGGGTTTCATGAACACTTACCTCAGGGAGAAGATCCTCCCCGTTGATCCGTTCCAGTCGATCGATGTGAACGGGGTGGGCCAGCTCATCGATATCGGCGTCCAGAAGGGTCGGAAGGCCCGCAAGGAGAAGGCCGGCGAACACCTCAAGGTGGGCATTTGCGGCGAGCACGGCGGCGACCCGGACAGCGTGGTCTTCTGCCACAAGGTGGGCATGGACTACGTGTCGTGTTCGCCCTTCCGCGTTCCCATTGCCCGCCTCGCCGCCGCCCAGGCCGCACTCGCGGACGGGAGCGTCGTGAGCCGCGATCGTTAATCGGACCGACGTCGGATTATGAGCAATCCGTTTCCCTTCGAAGGCCGCCGGGCTACCCCCGTCGGCCTTTTTTGTTGGCGCATTCCGCTGCTCGGTCGTGGACGGTCCAGTATTTGCGGTGCGACTTAAGCCCGTGGTGCGTGAGTCCTCCTGAGTGATCCGGCGCTGGGACGCTCGAATTGCTCGGTTGCTTATAAGTAAATTCTTGAGAGCCACGATCGGTGAATCCGACAAAGAGCCGATCGTGGCATGACGGATGAAGGTCAGCGCTCGTCGTCGGGCTCGGGCGATTCAGCCTTTTTCAAACACTCCCTGCCGGCTGAGTGGCGAGGGAAGGATCGCGGTCCGTCGGTCGCTTTTGACCTTAAACCCCTGTGATCACGCAACATGGCGAGAACCTGGCTGGTCGCCGCATCGACTCGCGACGAGGACGACGAGCAGAGCTCGAGACGCGAGCGCGTCATCGCCGCGCTGGCGCGCTGGCACCGTTACCAGTTTCTTCGGCTGATTTTGGGGATGACGCTGGCCTGGATCGTGGGCGCGGTGGGGATTCATCTGGCGGAGCGCGGGGACAACCCCGGGTTCGATACCTTGACCGAGTCGTTCTGGAGCGTCTGGGTCATGCTCTTCAGCGGCCTGGAGAGCGCACCCAAGACGACATGGGGCCGCATCTTCGCGATGCTCGTGCTCAGTACGGGAGTGGGTCTTGCGGGCTTGTTTACCGGAGCGGTGGCCTCGGTCCTGGTCGCCAACCAATTGAGGAAAGGCGAAATGTCGCACTTCGAGATGGAAAACCATTTGGTTCTTTGCAACTGGGGTCAACGTGGTCTGGGCTGGATCCGCGAGGTCCATAGCAAAGTCATCCAGGAAAAGCGTCCCATCGTGATCGTCCACG
The DNA here is from genome assembly GCA_027451445.1 of Singulisphaera sp. Taxonomy (GTDB): domain Bacteria; phylum Planctomycetota; class Planctomycetia; order Isosphaerales; family Isosphaeraceae; genus DAIDJG01. Next base: position 30,266 of record DAIDJG010000125.1, on the reverse strand, counting down.
ACAACATCGAGCAGATCGATCTTCCGGACAAACAGGACGATCCGGCATTCAACGGCGTCTACCTCGTCAAGGGCGACTGTACCAGCGAGATCATCCTCCGCCGCGCAGGGGTGCATCGGGCGCACTCCGTGGTCGTACTTATCGACGATCGCCAGGGTGAACACGCCGATGGAAAATCCATTTTGACGTGCATCGCGATTCGCAACATCTGCCGGTCCGATATGACACCCAACGTCGCCGTCGAATGTCGCAACCCTAATAACCGCCTCCATTTACTCAAGGCCGGCGCGGATGAGATCATCGCCTCAGACGAACTCGGACTGCGCCTGCTGGCTCGGACCGCGATTTATCACGGTATGACGCGCGTCTATCAAGAGTTGCTGACCGTCAACCGCAACGCCAATGAGATGTACCTCTATCCAGTCCCTGATGAGATGGTCGGACGCAACTTTGTCGAAATCGCCACGATGTTCCTGGCTTATCGCGACGATCGGCGGTCGTGTCTCCTGGTCGGCCTCCAGCGCGGCGAAGAGATGATTCTGAACCCCATTGACGACGAGGCCGGGCCTGTGAAAGCGGGCGATCACCTGATTCTTATGAGCCGCGTTGTCCTTAATGGAATGCAGCCCATGCCGACGGTACCCGCGATTTCGCCTGATCGGGCGGAATCCTGATCCGTTTCGAGGACACCTCGCCAGCATCGTGAAGAATTCCCGGCACGGTGCCCGGATTCAATCTATAAGTTTTTAAGAGGGACGTGTTGAGTGGTTCGTGTTGCTCAAGAAGGAGCATGGCATGGTCGCGATGCCAGATTATCAGAGCCTCGAGCGTGTGGCGTACCGAGTGTCGAGGCACCCCTACTTCCCAGGGAAGTCGGAAGTGGTCGAAGAATACATCGAAGATATCCAGCAGCGATTCGAGCAGGGTCGTCTTTCCTCAGAGCAACGCATTCGACTGATCGCGATCCTGGCGCCGACTTTAGGTGAATGATTCCATGGCTCACTCCTCCGACGAACGAGACTCCGCACGCTATCCTACGGTTCCCAATGAGGGGCGATTGGGCTGGCGCGTCGGTGAAGAGAAGGTGCAAACCGCCGCGCAGATCGCGAACATCAGCCAATCCGGGGCTTTGGTGTTCACCGAGGACTGCCCGCCTGTGAAACAAGCCGCCTGGATCTGTCTGGAGCAGCCCGCACGAACGGCCTGGATTCAGACCCTGGTTGTCGGAGCCAAGAAAGTCCGAAAAGGGCTATTACTGCACCGAGTCTCGTACGTCGTCCGACTCCGTTTCCGGCCGACCTGCCCCTTCGAGTTTTTCAAGGTCGCGACCCACGGCAAGCAGCTCGACGCTACGTTCCTGGAAGCCGAACCCGAAGAGGCGGACCAGGTGATCTGGCGCTAACGCGCCTTGCTCGCTCCGGGGGTTGGCAAAAAGGCTCGACAGCCACCTCCTCTCTCAAAACGTCGCCGCGGCTATTGCGCTGAGCGGTTCCCGGTCGCGGAGCCTCTTCGGCAGTCGGGGTGACCGCACGGGACTACGCCAGCGGCAGCCTCGCCGAGGACCAGGTTCTGATCGTGGGACCGGGAGGCGGTACGACGCTCGCCGCTTCTTCCGTTGGTGAGCGGTCGGAACCGAGCAACGCCTCGTCCGCTGGTTCCCGAGTGCCACGACTGATATCATTGGGTGGTGTGGACAGCCCACGGAAGCTGACCGACCTCGGCGCTCGGCGACGTATTGTTAAGATGCTCACGATCTATATATCGTATAAGAACAATCAAGAGCGCTGCAACCACGATCGGGGGCCACTGATCTTTGGCCGCAATCCCCAGGGGTTGACTCCCCGCAAGGTTCTGCCGGATCTTTATGTGTCCGGCGATCACTTGCGGATCGAGGAGCTGGCGGCGGGCAAGGTTCGGATCGAAAACCTGAGTAAAAAGGTGCCGGTCAACCTGGCGAGTGGCGAGACCTTGCAGCCCGGCATGAACCGGGAGCTTCCCTCTCCGGTTCGATTGACGCTCGGCGAGACGATTCTTCAGATCGAGGAAACGCAGGAAGCTGCGGCCGAAGACAACCTGCGGACGATCGCGAAGCCGATCCGGCCGGGTGTCACCCAGACGATCGGTAGTTTCGCGCTCGGCGAGACGCAGGTGAGCGCCGAGATGCTGGCGCGTTGGTTCGAAGCGCTGGTGCTGGTGCAGCGCGCGTCGGCGTCTTCGGGCGAGTTCTTTCGCCAGACGGCTCGCGCCGTGGTCGAGATGATCGGGCTGGATTTTGGCCTGGTCTTGCTTCGGCGCGAGAATCGTTGGGAGATCCTGGCGCGGCACGAGGCGGATGCGACGGTCGAATCGGGTTACAGCCAGACCGTTGTTGATCGCGTGTTTCAAGAACGCGTGACGTTTTACCAGGATCCTTCCGGCGACTCGGCAACGCGCAGCCTCATGGGGTTGGGGGCCGTGGTGGCTGCGCCGGTCTTTAATGAAAACGAAGCGGTTGTCGGGATCGTCTATGGAGCCCGGTTGCGCCGCATGGGCTCAGCGGGACTGGGGATTCGCCCGCTCGAAGCGCAGCTTGTGCAAGTGCTCGCGGCGTCGGTGGGGGCGGGTCTCGCGCGGGTGCAGAGCGAGGCCGACGCGGCCCGCCGGAGGGTTCAGTTTGAGCAGTTCTTCTCCACGGAGCTGGCACGCGAGCTCGACCGCGACCCGAACCTGCTGGAAGGGCGGGAACGCGAGGTGACCATTCTGTTCAGCGACCTGCGCGGGTTCTCGCGGTTCTCGGAACGACTCACTCCGCGCGAGGTCTGCTCGCTCGCACAAGACATCATGGACCGTTTGACCGAGCGCGTGCGCGAGTTTGGAGGCACGGTCGTTGCCTACAGCGGCGACGGCATGATGGCGCTCTGGAACGCGCCGGCCGACCAGCCCGAGCACGCGCTCCTCGCCTGCCGCGCAGCGCTGTCGATGCGTGCCGAGCTGCCGAAGCTGGATCTTCTCTGGAAGGACCGGCTCGGCGGCACGATCAGCGTTGGCATCGGATTGAACACCGGCCAGGCCCTGGTGGGGAATACGGGGAGCAAGTCGAAGTTCATGTACGGTCCGCAAGGGCATGCCGTGAACCTGGCGAGTCGCGTGGAGGGTGCGACCAAGCAGTTGGGGGTCCCGATTCTGGTTACCGAAACGACTCATGCTCGCCTGGGGGGGGCGTTCGCCACGCGCAGGCTTTGCCGTGCGCGGGTCGTGGGGATCGACGGGATCGTCGCGTTGTATGAGCTCCATGCGGCCGAGACGGACGATGCGTGGAGCCGGTTCCGGGATGCGTACCAATCCGGGCTCGCCCTGTATGAGGCTGGACAGTGGGCCGCGGCCTGTCGCACGCTTTACCCGCTTCTGGGCGGGCATGATAAGGATTTCGATATGCCAACGCTGGCGCTGCTCGGCCGCTGCATCGAGTGCCTGAAAGGCGCACCGAAGGCGTTCGACCCAGTCTACGTGCTAGGGCAGAAATGACCGGGAGCGCGGCGGGAGGCGTGGAAATGGGGACTGGCGCCGGACGTCATCGGACGGTGCCTGTCCCCATTTCCATGCCTCCCGCTCCGCCGGAAAAAGGGGACAGGCACCTCGAAGACTCGGAGCCAGTCCCCTTTTTTCGGCTCCACTCCACTTCCGGGACAGACTCTTACAGGGCGTTTCACCGCCTCATACCGTGGATCACCCGATCCAGGGCCCGACCGGCCGACGCGTTCCGGCGTGGGGTGTCCCTTCGACGGTGGGGTCGTACCGGCAGACGCGATTGCGCCCTTTCCGCTTCGCGAGGTAAAGCGCCTGATCGGCAGCCTCGATGAGGGCTTCGATGCTTGCGATCGTCGGCCCCGAGGTGGCGACGCCGAGGCTGGCGGTCACGCCTCGAAGCGGCCAACCTCGGTTTTCGATCCGCTCCCGAAGTCGTTCGGCAAGAGCGTTCGCCTCGTGGGCGTCGGTTGATGGGAGCAGGACCACGAATTCCTCGCCGCCGTAGCGTGCGGCCACGTCATGCTCGCGGATGTTCTCCCGCAGAATCTCCGCCAGGGCGCTGAGGATCAGGTCGCCCGCGGGGTGGCCGAACGAGTCGTTGTACGCCTTGAACTGGTCGAGGTCGATCATCACCAGCGAAAGCGGCTCCGACCGACGCGCCGAGAGTGAGAAGAAAACGTTCAGGTCCTCGTGGAACCGGCGACGGTTCTTGAGGCCCGTCAAGTCGTCGGTCGTGGCGAGCTCGGCGAGCCGCGCGTTCTGTCGCGCGAGCGCCTCCTGGACGCCCAGAATGCGGCCGGCGATCTCCATGCGAATGGCCAATTCGTCAGGATGGGGCGGTTTGGTAATGAAGTCGTCGGCACCCGCGCGTAAACCTTCCAGACGCTCCTCGCGGAGGTGTTTCAACGTCAGCAGGATGATGTAGGTGTAGTCACAACCGACTCGACCTCGAATTCGGCGGCAGAGCTCGAGGCCGTCCATCCTGGGCATCATCCAGTCCGAGATCAACAGAGGCACTCGCTCTTTCTGGATCACCTCCCACGCCTGCTCACCGTCCAGGGTGACGATGACTTGATGCCCCAAACTCTCGAGCGTGCGGCGCAGGTACAAAGCCGACGGGGCGTTGTCTTCGGCAATTAATACTTTCATGCCCTCTCACCTATAAGTCTTTCGAGAACTTGCTTGAGCGGTTCCCAGGCCTCGCGAACGGCATCGAACGCGATTCGCACCGCTTCCTCGTCATCGAGGTGGCCTGCGGCATCCAGAAGTCCGCAGGCCTCAGCAAAGTCCACGGCGCCGATGGTCGGACAGGCGCCCTTGCGGCGATGCGCCGTTGTACCGATTTCCACCGAGTTATCCGCCGCCCGCGCTTCCGTCATTGCGTCGGGGGATGCTGGCGCCGTCTTCAGGAATGATGACGCGAGCTCACGGGCAAAACCTTCGTCGTCGCCGCATTGTTCGAGCAGACCCGTGATGAAAGGACGCCCATGGGAATCGTGACCACCATTGTGCCCCGCAGTCACCACGCCCAACGTCGCACGCAGCTCCATTTCCTGAACCGGCGTCGCCGAGTAGCGTTCAAAGCCGCTCTCCAGGCAGTGCTCGCGGTCCCCCTTCATCGCCTGTGCGGTTAACGCAACTATCGGAATGTGCCTCCCGGAGTGGGCCTCCTTTTGCCGGGTCGCCGCCGCCTTGGATCCATCCATCTCTGGCTTTTGCACATCCATAAGAACGACGTCAAAACAGTCGCTTTCCAGCCTGGCCAGTGCAACACTCCTGTCGCAAGCAACCGTCACGTGGTGGCCAGATGTCTCGAGCATGCGTACTGCAACGATCTGATTGATCGGATGATCCTCGGCCAACCGGATGCGAAGCCGTTGGCTGGCGAAACCATTCGGGCATTCCGTGCGCTGGGTGTCAAGCACTTCGCGTTCCAACCGATCAGCGGGGCCTTCGCAAACGCGAAACAGGTCCATCAAAGCGTTCATGAGCTCCGAATGCCGCACAGGCTTCGTGAGGCAGGCGCTGATCCCGAGCGCGCGACACCGGATCGCGTCTTCCGGACCAACGTCCGAGGTTAAAAGGAGCATCTTGGTGGTCGCGATACGGTCGTTGCCTCGAACTTGCTCAGCCAAGGACAGCCCGTCCAGCTCCGGCATTTGCTGGTCGGGTAAGACAACCTGAAACGGCTCACCCAACTGAGCGGCTTCTTCCAAAACTCGGAGCGCCGCAGGGCCGCTGTCCACCTCGACAGCTCGAATGCTCCAGTGTGCCAGAACTTCTTCCAGGATCAAGCGCTTCGTCGGATTGTCGTCGACCGCCGGAGCACGCTTGATGGCAAGTGTGCTCTCACTTATCGCGGTCGGCATCGTCCTTTCTGCGCGCTCGAAGGCGAAGCGAGAATTGAACCACAATCAACTTCTGCGGCCCGCCGCAGGGTCAAATCGCCTGTAGCGGTCTTTAGACCTTAGACTTTGGCTCACACCTTGCGTCGAACGTGCTATCCGTTATGGTTGTCGAGATGTGCAGCGCTACGGAACACCCACGAGGAGTGCACGCGGTGCGGTTGCAACGATTCTATCACAACACGCTCTCGGCTTCTGTTGGCCTGGATTGCAAGGTCCTGGCAGCGCGCATGCGAAACGCCCTTGCGGAGTCGTCGTCTTGCTGATCGATCGGCGGCAGAAGCGGTGGTGTTTCGCCACGATCGGCTGCGCATTCGTGGCCTCTCTGATTTATGGCTGGTTCAGCTTTCGAAGCCCCAGGGGTCTGACAGGCGGGAGCGCGGTTGGCCTCTGGTATGGGATTCTTGGCTCGGCGCTGATGGTTTACGCCGGTTTGCTGTGCCTGCACCGAAAACTTCCCTCGTGGTGGCGGATCGGCCGGCGTGCGACGTGGTTGAAGGGACACATCTGGCTCGGATCGCTGAGCGCGTTGCTCATCCTCTTTCACAGCGGTTTTCGCTGGGGAGGACCCGTCGAATTCGGCCTCTGGATCGTCCTGATCCTGATTCTAGCGACGGGCGTTCTGGGCCTCCTGCTGCAGAATATCGTGCCGAGGATGCTTTCCCGGCGTATCGTCATGGAGACGCCTTACGAGCAGATTCCTCATCTCTGCACCCTCTTGCGGCGCAAGGCCGATGCGCTGATGGACGAGGTTTGCGGACGCTACGAGGCTGCCGCGGTTTCGACCGAGGATGGCAATACGCTGGGATCCGTTGAGGACGAGAGGAGGCGCGTCCGCGCATTTTACGAGAGTGGCGTGCGCCAGTTCCTGGGAGTCGACTACCGCCGGACGTCTGGATTCGCCGACTCCTTGTTCGCCGCGAGCAAGTTTGCCGACCTGCGGGAACTCGCCCAGGTGCCCAAGAACCGGGAACTCCTGGAAGTGCTCGAGACGCTCTGCAACGAGCGGCGGTCGCTCGGGGAACAACAACGACTCCAGCACGTGCTCCACGCCTGGCTGCTCGTCCACGTTCCGCTGTCGGTGCTCCTGCTCATTCTGGGCGTCCTGCATGTTGTACTATCGCTTTATTACTGAGTGGTAAACCCTCGCCGAGCCAAGGTCCTGAATGCTCCCTTCCCTGCGTGATTCGAAGACGCGATCCGAGTACCCCAAAGAGCTGCCTCATTGGCTCGAGCTGGATTACTTCCGGCGCCCCGGGGCCTTGCGCGCGGGGCGGAGAGCCCTTTCCGCAGCGGTCTTCGTGCTCAGCCTGGGATGTGTCGGGTTGTTCTTGCTGAGCACGCGCGACCGGCGGGCGTTTCAGGCGGGACCTGTCTCCCGGGTCCACCGCTTGATCAACGACGACTGCAACGCCTGTCACACGCGCGGCTTCGAAACCGCGAAACGGCTCTGGCACGGCGATAGCGGCGTCCACTCGGTCGCCGACGCGTCCTGCTTGAAGTGCCATCCGGGGCCCGTTCACCACCGCCGGCAAGTCGGTGAGACTGCATGCGCGTCTTGCCATCGCGAGCACAGGTCGGAGAACTTGCTGGCACAGGTGGATTCTCAATCATGTACCTCATGTCATGCCGACCTCAACCTGCATCTCGATCCGCACCAGCCCCGCGAGGGCGAGCGCTCGTTTCGGAACGTCGGTGCGTTCACGCCCAGGGGACATCCAGAGTTCGCCCTCTGGAAACCGGGTGTAAGAGACGAGGGGACAATCCTCTTCAACCATGAGAAACACCTCAACCCGCGCGGAATCCCAGTCGGTGAGGATCGTCGGTTGCGGGTCCTCTCGTGCGACCGCTGTCACGAGCCGGATGCGGACCGCCGCTATATGCGGTCGATCGCTTACGACCGCCACTGCGCCGAGTGCCATCCTCTGAAGGCTGGGGTCGCGGGGACGTCGGATGACAGTCGTCTTCGCGAGGCGGCGATCGCATTCGCCGAGAGCCCGATTCCGCACCCCCAGCGCGGTGAAAATGCCGCGACCGTTCGTGCGGTGCTTCGAGAGCGTTACGTGCGATTCCTGCAGGACAACCCCGCCGTACTGGGTGAACGGTCCGCCGAACAGCCCCGCAGGGTGATTCCCGGCCGCCGCGAACGCGTCGGTGAGCCCGCGACGACCGAGGCATGGAACTGGGTCGGCGATCAGCTCAAGCAGGCTGAACACGCACTGTTTCGGAACAAGGCCGGTTGTCTCTACTGCCATCAAGAGTTGCCTGCCAAGGATCCCAAGGCTGGCGATTTACCGTCCTTCGCACCCGGCATCAAGGCTCGCTGGCTTCCGCACAGCATCTTCGACCACGAGCGCCACCGCGCTCTCGATTGCCAGCAATGCCACGCGGGCGTGAGCCAGAGCGCGGAAACTTCACAGATCCTCATGCCGCGGATCGGCGTGTGTCAACAGTGCCACAAGCCGGAGCGGTCCGCCGCCAGGGCCGACTGCACGGAGTGCCATCGTTACCACCCTGCCGCCGCAGAGCCAGCGTGGACAGGAAGTCTGTCGATTGAAGCGTTGCTACGCGAGCATGGTCGAGCCGTCCGTTCGAAGGAGTGACCGCGAACCACGGGTTTTGACCCGGACGGAATGATCTTGAATGAAACGGGTGTGGCGTGCGGAGAATCTCGTTGACTTTGTGCGTCTCGGTGTAATGATTGTTATGTGCCGTGGTGGTAGACGACTGGCCCAAGTACCAGGTTTCCGAGGTGGTAATGACCTGGGGCGTCAGGGTGCTGTTTTGAACAGCTAATCTCGCGTGCGAGAGCGCCTCACCTCTGTGTCGCAATCCACCACGGCACACCTCTTCCATCATCTCCGTCGCGCGTACGATTGTAACTGCCGGCGATGAGTCCCGGAGCGCCGAGTGGAAACGGTTATTCCCATCGAAAACCGTTCCGCCCTCAACACTGACGATTTCACACACATCGCAGCCGCTTTGGGTCGCCAGCGCTCGATCAAACATGCCATCGACTGGCTGGCAGCGCATGACCCACCTTTGGGTCCGACAGGTATGGTCACGCAGGACGAGTTCAGCCACGACACTCTCGTGGCATACTCGGGTGACCTGTGGCTGGTCTACGACTCGACCTGATTCGGGGTTGTGACGGCGGTCGCCGTCTGGGGTCATCCGCCTTCCGCGGATGAGTTATTGGAGGCCCGGCTCGCGCGCGGCTGGTCGCCAACCGCCACCCCCACGGTCGACGGTGACGTCGTTCTCGGACACGCGGCGTGCCTGATTTCCCGAGCAGCGAAGTAGCGCGATGCTCCCCGAGACAGGGATTTGCTATCCTTCCCGTTCGGCATGTTTGCCACTGGTAAGCTGTTCCGTCGTTGGCAAGAGTGGTTTCTGGCCGGAGGGCCGAGCCACCTGAATTTGACGCAGGGGTCGTGTCTCGCCCAGGAAAGGCGCATTGATGGCCCGCAACATCAATCCCCGAGTTGAGCTCGAGCCCCGCGACAATGATGTCCTGGTGCCCGAGGACCTGTTTCCGAAGCTGCCGCCGTTCTCGCAGCTCAGGACAGCGCCAAGCCTGCACAAGTTCCCGGGCTCGTTGCGGCTTCGACGGTTTGCCAAGGGCGAGGTCATTTGCCGCCAGGGGGACCCGGGCTGGACGGCGTTTTACATTCCGACGACGCGCGAACTGGTCGAGTATCGCGATGCTGCCGAGCGCCAGTTGCCGCTGGCGGCTGAGGAACTGGCCAAGGCCCAGAAAAAACAAGCGGAGCTGGAGCAGAAGCTCGAGGAAGCGGGTAACGATCCCAAGCAGGTCGCGAGCCTTGAGGACAAGCTCGAAGAAGCCGAGGCCCTGGTTGAGGAATGGCATAAAAAGATCGAAAACTATAAGGTCGCTCTCCCGTACCTCAAGCGCGAGGTCGTTCTCTCGGACACACCCGATACGACCGAGCCCGTGCTCGAAGCGGGGCGCCAGGCGAGTCAGAAACTCGAGGAAGCGCGGCAACGGGCAACGGCCGAGGGAGATACCGCAGGAGCGGCCTTGTATCGAGCTTTGATCGCGGCGGATCCCGCCGAGAAGCGGTCTCGTGCCGATGCGCTCGCTAGCTCAGAACCGGAGTTGGCGCAATGGCTGCGGGCGGCTGCCGTGGCCGATGAGCTACGACGCGTGGCCGATGTCCGGCTCTCGGTCCCGAGGTCAAGCTCGCGGAACAAGACCGGCTTTTTCACGCGGTTGAAGGACACGCTCTTCGCCAGGACGGGTAGTACGGCCCGTGCGCGGCCGTCGTTCATACCCATCGATGGTCCGAGGGATCTGAACTACGGCAGCCCCGTTGGGGTATTGAACGAGGGCGAGCTGTTCGGGGAGATGAGCTGCCGGTATCGCACTCCTCGGTCCGCGACGGTGATTGCCACGCGCGACTGCTACATGCTCGAGATGCTGCGCAACGTGCTCGAGATGATGCTCAGGGACGCAACGCTCAAGGCCCATCTCGACCAGCTTTATCGCGACCGCGTGCTCGAGTCGCAACTTCGGGCGATTCCCATTATGAGCCTGCTCGACGATCGCCTCCTGGAACGCGTCCGGCGCAACGCGGACCTTGTGGAGTGCGACATCGGGTCGCTGATCTACGACGAAAACGACGATGCCACCGACGGCATGCACCTGATCCGCAGCGGGATCATCCAGGTGATGACGAACGTCTCTTACCTCCTGAGCGTGGGGGCCATCTCCGACTGGGTCGGGCTCCAGGAAGAGCTTGCGGCGGCACGAACTCCTGACGCCGGACCGAGTCATCGCATTTGGCAACTGCTGCCGGAATCGCTTCGCGCGTCATTGGGCGATTCCGTGCAGGGATCCTTCACGAAAGTCGACGCAAGGAAGAGCGCGACGATCGACGCGCTTAACGTCCTGGTCAAAGACCCGCAACTTGTCGAATCGGCGCGCTTGCACGACGAGGCCCACACTTCCAGGGCAGGCCGGAAGGTTTGGCGACTCCTTTCCGCCTCCTTGAAGGGGGCGGAACGCGATATGGATCGCTGTCAGCGCCGATTGCTTGAATCGCTCTTCAGTAAGTTTCCCGTATGGGCTTCGAGCGAGCCGAACGAGGAGGGCTCGTACCTCTTTCGGGTCGGGGAGATTTCGGACTGGACGACGTTTTGCGCCGCCCTGGCCGATGGGAGCGAGAAAACGCACGACCCGAGGCGTCGCGTGTGGGACCAGCTCCCCGAATCCGTGCGGACGCTTGCCGACCGGGCGAAGCGGGCACTCAAAAAACCGGACGAAGCGAAGAAGCTGCCCAAGAAAACGGCGGAAAGCGCGGTGAAAACGGAGCTCGAGATATCCGCGGAGGAAAAGGACGCGGTCATCACTGCGCTCAACGCTATCCTCCAGGTAAAACCCTTCCTGCTCGAGCCCGATTTCCAGGACCACGTGCGGTCGGCGAAGGGAGCTGCCATTGTCAAGAAGTTCCTGCCCAACGAAGAGACCTGGTCGCCGCACGACTTCGATCGTTACACACGGGCTTACAACCGCATGCTGCTCGACGCCGTTTTCCCGCGGGGATTAGCCGGTTCCAAGCGCCCCTCTGGTCCGCCGATGACGCTCGCGTATCGGTCGAGGGGCGAGTTCGTGGGGGAAATGGCCCTGCTCAGCGGTCAGCCCCGCCGCGCTTCGTGCGTGGCGTTCGGTCACATGGAAGACGACCCGGAGCGCGAAGTTGGTACGGTCCAACTCGTCCGCATCAGCCAAGGCCTGTTCGAAGAGCTCAAGCAAGAATCGCCGACCTTCCGGGCTCAGCTCGAAGCCGAGGTGACGCGGCGTGTCTCCGAGGAGAAGAACCTTCGCGTCCGAGCCTCGAAAGCCCTGGCGCCGACACGTGCCCACACAGGCCGGGCTGAGGAGCTAGGTCTCATCCAGGGGCAGAAGCTGATGCTGATCGACCTGGATCGCTGCACGCGCTGCGATGAGTGCGTCAGCGCGTGTGTGTCGAGCCACGACGACGGCCGCTCGCGGCTGTACCTGGACGGCCCGCGCTATGCCGATAACAAATACCTCGTTCCGGCGACGTGCCGCTCCTGTCTCGATCCGGTGTGCATGATCGGCTGCCCTGTCGGTTCGATCCATCGAGGCGGTAATAACGAGATCATCATCGAAGACTGGTGCATCGGCTGTGCGGCGTGCGCGAAACAGTGCCCGTACGCGTCGATCCAGATGCATCCTGTAGGCGTGATCCCGGGGTCGTCTTACGGCTGGTGCTATCAGCCGGCGTCGAAGGTCTCGGCCGACTGGTTTCAGCCGGGTCGTAGCGACCGGTCCTGGGCACGAGGCCACACGCCGTTCGTTTACGACCGCGATTTCGAGGCGGCCCTTCAAGAACTCGACGGAGCCGCTCCGGGAACATTGAGCGCCGTGTGCTTCCGATACAGCTTCGATGTGGAGCCGAGGCTCCTCGAACCCGGACATTTTTTCGTATTGGTTCTGCTCACGCTCGATGACAACCCTGCCCTCTGGGTGAACGGCGCGTCGCTCGTCCCCGACCGCGGGCAAGCGGACGTCGAAATCTCGAAGGCGAGGTCGCGTCGCGATGCGGGAGGATTCGAGGTGGAAGTGCGTTTCCCGGCGCACTATCTTCGCGCCCGCCAAAACGTTGTCGCGGTTCAGGTGACGCCGAAGCGAGGAGACTGCAATCAGCTTCTCGAACTCTTCCTGGACCACGAGGAGAGTGAATCGGTGAAGCTCGTCGAGGAGAAGGCAGTCGTCTGCGACTTGTGCAGTTCCCTGCCCGGGCAAGATCCAGCCTGTGTGAAGGCCTGCCCGCACGACGCCGCGATGCGGATCGATGCTCGAACGGAGCTTGCCGCACTCAGCGATCGGGGGAACGATTGAACACGGCATGGCGAGCAAACCGACCGTTTCGGAAAACGCTCGTGGCGTGTTCCTCGATCGCAAGCGCCGCATTCGTGGTCGGTCTGGCCATCAATTTGTCCCGCCCGCCGGCTCGTGCGACGCCGCACGAACCAAGCCGACGCGGTTTCAACGATACCCCTCGCCCAGAATTCGACTGGATGGGGGCAGCCTCGTGCTCGGCCGTGAGCTGCCATGGGGGCACTGAGATGCAGGCCGGCAGCGCGAGCGCCTATACGACCTGGCGTACGCGAGACCCTCATTCACGGGCGTATGGCGTCCTCGAGAACGCCCTTTCGCAGCAGATCGCGGCCAACCTCGTGCGGCCGGACAAGGAGCCGATTCCGCCCCAGCGTGATTCACGCTGCCTCGACTGTCACGTGCGGCAGGACGCGACGTCAGCGCGCGAAGCACCAACGTATTCGCTGGAAGACGGTGTGAGCTGCGAGAGTTGCCACGGGCCCGCGGCGCGCTGGATCGACGCTCACTGGTCGTCCTGGCGGGATCGGGCCGCGAGCGATCAGGAGCGCCGCGAGCTTGGGATGGTGCTGACGACAGACCTGGTCGTGCGGGCAACGAAATGCGCAGGCTGTCATGTGGGAGACGCACGACGCCGGGTCGACCACGACTTGATCGCCGCCGGCCACCCCCGGCTCCTGTTCGAGTTCTCCTCCTACCTCGCCAACCTGCCCAAGCATTGGGACGTGGCGAAAGAGAAACGTGACACTCCCGACTTCGAAGCGCGGGCGTGGGCGATCGGGCAGGTCGTCTCGGCCGTCACGGCTCTCGACCGTCTCGGGCATGTTGCGTCCCAGGCCGATGGCCTGCGCATCAAAGATCAGCGTGGTTCGACCGCCGTGGCGCCCTGGCCGGAGTTATCCGAATACTCGTGTTTCGCATGCCACCACGACCTGGCGGAGCCGAGCTGGTTGCACGGCTTTCAGCAGAGCGGCGAGGAATCAGGGATACTCCGCTGGAACCGCGGGAACGTTGGCATGGCCGAACTGCTGACGGCGGGAGGCGATCACGAAGCCAGCGGACCGCTCGCGCTCCTCGGTCGCGAGATGGTTCGCGATGAACCTCGCGCACACGAGATCGAACGACTGGCGCAAACTTTATCGGAACCGTTGCGCGCCTGGCTGGCCCGGGACGCAAACCGCTTTACGACCGCCGATCTGTGCTCCCTTGTCGGTCGCATCTCCCGCCCATCGGCGGCGAGCCCCCATTGGGACTGGGAACACCTGGTGCAAATCTACCTGGCGGTCGCTTCGCTCGATCAAGGCCTGGCCGATCAGGGCCACGTCCCTTCGACGAAATCTAAGGATGCGCTCAAAACGATGGCGGAGACCCTGGCGTTTCCCCGCTCGTACGATAGTGCGAAGCCGTTCGGCGGTCGCGCTCCCGAGGCATTTCAGAAAGCCGTCGAAAGCTTTCTTGGCGCCTCGGGAGTGAAATGACAGGGACGCATACCCATGAGGGGTGACAGCACAACGTCACCATAGACAGGGAAAGTGTTGCGGTGTGTCAACATCGTGTCAGCGAAATCGGCGCAATTCTGAGGCGATCTTAGCGCGAACGGAGCCAGAACGCGTTCTCCAACTTAGTGAGCACGAAACGTGTTCTAGACTCTGAGTGTCAGCGCGGCGATGACGCCGTCGGGGAGGGGCGGGCGATGACAGCCGAAGAAACGCCGATCGTGGAACAGGTCAGGAACCTCACGCTCCGCGCTCGGGCGGCGCTCCAGAACCCGGAACTCCATGGTACGGAAATTCGCGAGCTGATGTGGCGCGTCGCTGCCCTCAAAGGACGGCTGCACTGCGACCCCACCAACGAGTTCGTGGGCTTTCTCGCCACGCTTCAGCATCGGCTTGCGGATGCCTACGACCCGGCGAAGGGGACCGGGACCGCCGCCGCAGCCTCGCCGCCAGTAACGCCTCGCACGGAGAGTCGTACGGAGTTTGTGCCGGCACCGCCCTACGCATCAGCGGCTCAAGGGACGAGAGGCGTGCTCACACCTCGGTGATTCCCACGACCGCGGGTCATCGGGAACGCCTCTGCCTCGATTCGCTGAGGTACACCGCCCTACCCTTTGCCGAGCCGTTTGTCGAGCGCAGCGCGGCAGTATTCGATCAGTCCCAGGTCGATCAATTCTTGCTCGACGGTCTCGGGAGTTGCCTCCTTGAGGGAGCTCGTGACCTCGTCGATCAATAGTGACGCGAACATGTCACGAGCCCGGTGCAACGCCTGGCGCACCCAGCCCGCGGACAGCGGCACACCGAGCTGGGCCGAGAGCTGAACCGCCATTTCCGGGGAGTGCAGGTCCGGTTGGTCGGTGCGCAGCCGGAGCACATCATGGTAGGGACGTTTGGTCTCTTGCTGGTACCTGGCAAGAGCCGCCCAGGTACGGACGATGAGTTCCTTACGCCAACTCGCCAGGAACTGGACATCGAGATCGGGGAGGCCCGTATCAGGGTCGGCGGGTTCGGGATCGCCGTCCGCAAAGGGGCGGGAGCGTGACCGCGCCTGCCGGCGCTGATGGTCGATCATGAGGTTGCGGACACAGCGTTTCAGGAAATCGCGAAACCGCCCGCGCGACGGATCCGCCCCATGAAAGTCCCCCCGCAGGAAGCGGACGGCGAACTCCTGGCCCAGATCGGCGGCCGTGTCCGGATCACGCACCGCTGCGAGCAGGTAGCGATGAACGGCGCCCGCGTAGCGCATCATCAAGATCGTTTGCGCCTCGGTCACTTGCTCGGGAGATCCGCAGTGCGCCTGGAAGACGATGTTCCATTCGGTCGTAATGCGGCTGAGGTGAAGGTCTTGCGAATCCATACCCATGGAGGCGCCCCCCGAGTCTGCCACGCCGGACTCTCCGCTGGTCATTACGAGGTAAGCCGTTTACGAACAGTTTTCCCAGTCGCTGTAACAGGGCACAGGCGCGTTCGTATGGGATGGTGTCAGACGGGTGTCGCAAGTTCAACGGAAAAGTGAACGAAGTCAGGAGGCGACGTCCGCCGTGAAGCTAACCCCGAAAAACGTCCTGCCAACTCCTTACGCAACACCTTCATAAGCCTACGATTCCCCCCCCCCTTGTTGCTGCCATCGTAAACTCTCCAAACTCTTGTCCGAGTCGAATCTCTCCGCGCTTGGCATCCAGCCCCAAAACACCGCGCAGACAGGACGGATCGACTCGGTCACGACGAGGTGAGCGAGGCATTGGACACTCCGTCTGTGTCCACCGTCCGCTTTTTGGGTCCCCAACGAAACCGTAGCTCGCTGAACGACGGTTTTGTGACTCGCCACCTCCAATCTATTACGCAGCCAGGGCCGGCTCTCCTCGGGCACAATGAGGTGGTCGAGGACACGGGCACTCTGTCAGTGTCGGCCGGCCCTCTCTCGAGCACGCTGGTTTTGTGTCTTCAGACGGCAACTCGTTATGACACTTGATCTTGAGAAAATACGTATCAGGGGGCTGGACTTCGAGCGCGGGCCCGTCTATACTTCTCTTGCGATGTAGAGCACCGGCAGCTCGCCAGGCTCATAACCTGGAGGTAGGTGGTTCGATTCCACCCATCGCAACTTCCTTTATTTCGGCGCTTTCTGGTGAGAATGAACGGTGCGGCGGAGAGGTTTCTCGGACCTCATCCGCCGCGTTGTTTTTTATACGGTTGGAATCAACACCACCCCTTCCCTCCCCATCTCCACAACGTCCTCAGCGAAAAGCGGTGGCGGCGCTGCATTAGCGCGTAGCGGCTGATCCCGCGATGAGGTTATGTTCGAGCCTCGGCGACTGCGGTGAACTCACGGGCAGGCTGCCCGGCCAGTTCCCAGCGCCTCGTTTCTGCGCGATCGTGATGACTCGGCAGTTGGGCGGAGATCTTGGCTCAGGGGGTGATTCTGATGGATCTTCAACTCGCCGGCGCCGTCGCCGTTGTGGTTGGCGGAGCCCGAGGACTTGGGCAAGCGATCGCGGTCGCGTTCCTCGAGGAGGGAGCTCATGTCGCGATCGTCGATCGCGATCCTGAGGTCGTCCAAGTCGCCGCACAACTCGAACCCGTTGGGAAGGGGCGGAGTATCGGCCTGGTGGCGGACGTGACGGATTACGCGGCGATTCAGGGCGTGGCTGAGAGCGTGAGACGGGAATTCGGGCGGTGCGATCACGTCATTTTTGCCGCCGCAGTGGGCTCAGGGAAGTTTGGCTTTCCCTTCTGGACGCTCGAGCCGGCGGACTGGGAGCGCGTGTTGCGTGTCAATCTCATCGGGGCTGCGAATGTTGCCCATGCGTTCGCGCCGGGCATGGCAGAGGCGAAGGCCGGCACCATGCTGTTCCTGGCGTCCGTGGCGGGCCAGATCGGCTCCCAGACGGACCCCCCCTATAGTGCGTCAAAGGCGGGACTCATCAACTTCGCGCAGTGTGCCGCCAAGGATCTGGCCCCATTCGGCGTCCGCGTGAACTCGCTCTGTCCGGGGATGGTGCAGACCGCGTTGAACCGGTCGGTCTACGAGGCCTGGGCCGGGCAGCAGCCCGCGCACGAGCGTCCCTCGTATGACGAGTGGGCCGGAGCGAAGGTCAAGGCCCTCGTGCCGCTGGGACGCTGGCAGACGCCGGAAGACATTGCCGCGATGGCCGTCTTCCTCGCATCGCCCTGCGCCGGGAACGTCACCGGGCAGACGATCAATGTGGACGGCGGCTATGTCATGCACTGGTGAACCGGTATCGCAGTCCCTCCGCGACGGACTCGAACGCAGATAGACTCACAGGAGAGAACGATCATGACGGGTTGGACGATGCTCCTGGCGGTCGCGCTCGCCGCCGCTCCCGGATCGGGTGA
This sequence comes from Singulisphaera sp., assembly GCA_027451445.1. Taxonomy (GTDB): domain Bacteria; phylum Planctomycetota; class Planctomycetia; order Isosphaerales; family Isosphaeraceae; genus DAIDJG01. The sequence goes on along the minus strand of DAIDJG010000125.1, from coordinate 12,615 downwards.
GACCGTCTTCAAGGTTGACGCGCAGCGGGTGGTCCACCGGCTTTCGCCCTATCTGTATGGGGCGTGCATCGAGGACGTGAACCACGAGATCTACGGCGGTCTCTACAGTCAGATGATTTTCGGCGAAAGCTTCCAGGAGCCGCCCCGCCCGCGCCCGCTCAAGGGGTTCACGACGTATGGAGGTCATTGGCAAATACGTGACGACGAGCTGCTGGCAGATGCGGGCGACGGGCCCAAGCTCGTTTCTGACGCGCCGGCGTTTGCGTCCGGCGAAGTCGGTGTCGAGGTTCTCTTTCCCTCGGAACAGGGGGGCAACGCCGGCTTGGTCGTGAACGTCGATCGGCCCGGGATTGGAGCCGACAAAGTCACCGCGTACGAAGTCTCACTCGAAACCACGGGCCACCTGGTTCTGGGCCGGCATCGCCAGAACTGGGAGCCGCTCCAGCGCATCGCATGTCCGGTGCCGGTCGATCGTTGGATCCCGCTGCGCGTGCGGCTCAAGCCCGGCGAACTGGAGGTCCTGGTCGATGGGAAGAGCATGACCACGTTCCGAGACACGGAGCACCCTCTCGCCAAAGGGCGGGTTGGCCTGCGGACCTGGCAGCGGCCTGCCCGGTTCCGTAACCTTCGGATCGAGAGCGACGGCTCGTCCGAGAGTCTTCCCTTTGCTTATCGCGACACGGACGCGTTCGCCGACGGCGTGAGCGGGATGTGGGGGCCCGTGAAGAGAGGCGAAGTTCGAGGGAGTTATGCCCTGGAGTCCAAGGAGGCGTTCATCGGCCGGCAGAGCCAGCGAATCACGTTCACGGAGGGCAAAGGTGCGATCGGGATCGAAAATCAGGGGCTCAATCGCTGGGGCTTGAACCTGGTGGCCAACAAGCCCTACTTCGGTCTGATTCGCGCCCGGGCCGATCGGCCTGCTGAACTGACGTTTTCTCTGGAAAGCCGAACGGGCGACCGTATTTACGCTGAGGCGACAGAAAACGTGACCCTTGAGACGTGGACGACCTACGCGCTCGAGTTGAAGCCCAACGAGACCGATCGCGCCGGCCGCTTTGCGATCACCCTGAAGAATCCGGGCTCCGTCGCCGTTGGATACGTCTCGCTCATCCCGGGCCCTTGGGGGCGGTTTCAATACTTGAAGGATCGCAAGGACGTCGCAGACGCCTTGATCGCCCAGGGGCTGACGGTCCTGCGCTATGGTGGGTCGATGGTGAACCACCCCGAATACCGCTGGAAGAACATGATTGGCCCAACCGACCTCCGTCCGCCGACGGGGGGGATGTGGTATCCGTACTCGAGCAACGGTTGGGGGATCTTCGATTTCCTCGCGTTTTGCGAGGCCGCGGGCTTCCTCGGAATTCCCGCGATCAACATGGGCGAGACGCCCAGCGACATGGCCGACTTTATCGCGTACGCGAACGCGCCGGCCGACACCCCGTGGGGCCGCAAGCGCGCCGCGGACGGTCATCCTGAGCCGTACCGACTCAAGTACCTCGAGCTCGGCAACGAGGAGGCGGTCAACGACGCCTACTGGCAGAAATTCCAGCCGATGGCCGAAGCGATCTGGGCGAAGGACCCGGAGATCATCCTGATCGTCGGCGACTTCGCATACCATAAAGTGATTGAGAACCCATTCCAGTTCGACGGTGGTGTGGCGGTGAAGACGCTGGCCGGACACCAGAAGATTCTGGAGCTGGCGAAAGCACGGGGCCGGGAAGTCTGGTTCGATATCCACATCGACACGGATCACCCTCCGCTCCCAGGAAACTTCCAGGTCGAGCGTAGTTACATTGACCAACTTGGCAAGATTGCGCCGGGCGCGAAGTACAAGGTCGTCATTTTCGAATTCAATTCGGGTAATCACGCGCAACGACGTGCATTGTCGAACGCCCTGGCCATCAACGAGGTGGAGCGGGTCGGTGCGTTGCTGCCGATCGCCTGCTCCGCCAATTGCCTCCAGCCCGATGGTCAGAACGATAACGGTTGGGACCAGGGGTTGCTGTTCTTGAACCCGTCCCAGGTCTGGCTGCAGCCTCCGGGCTATGTGACGCGCATGGCGCGGAACGCGTCTCAACCACTGCTCGTCGAGAGTTCGATCGACGGGCCGTCGGACCGACTTAGCCTCAACGCCAAGCGCAGCGAGGACGGGAAGAGCCTCGTCCTGCAGGTTGTCAACTGGGACGACCGACCCCGGAAGGTCGGGCTGCACCTGCAAGGATTTACGCCCACGCGTTCGTCAGCCTCGGTTGAGCAACTGTCCGGGCCGCTCGATGCTGTGAACACGGCGGAGTCACCCAATCGCATTCAGCCGAAACAATCTCAGTGGCGTCATGGGATTGAGGGAGGGCGGGCGTCATACACACTGGTCCCCAACTCATTCACGGTGATCCGGTTCGAGTGAGTCCCCGCGCGGCCGCACCGGATGTTGAGGTGCGGCCACGGGCTCTGTCACGCGAAGAGTGCTGTGGCCGTTATCTTTGAGGCACTCTGCGCTCGTCGCGGAGCGGCCGGAATGGCAGATGCTTGGAACCAAATAAATCTCATCGTGAATAAAGGGAGCCTTATGGCAAGGGGCCTGCGAGTTCGGATCTCCGTCGGTCTTCTTCTGGCAACGAGTTGGGCCGGTTTCCACCCCGTCCACGCACAGGACGAAGTGCGCGATTTCCGCAAGCCGATCCTCGTCGTTGAAACGGACGGGCATCACGCGCCCGTGAGGGCGCTCCTCTGGCGGAACCGGTTCAGCTTGCTTTCCGCGGGTGAAGACAAGGTCGTCAAGGTGTGGGACCTGGCCGATGGGAATCGGCTCGCCCAGACGATTCGCCCGCCGATCTGGCGCGGGCCGGCGGGCTGGATCTACACGATGGCGCTGGCTCCGATGCCGAACGAGGTGGACCAAAGCCGTCTCGTTGTCGCCGGCTACGGGGTACAGGACAAGCGGGGGGACATGACGGTCTTCCGCTTCCCGGGGCGCGATCGAAGTGCGACCGGTGAACCGTTGGCCCGATTGATGAGGCGCGGCGAGAAGGACGAGAGTGGACATCAAGACTCAGTGTTGTGCGTTGCGTTTGACCCTTCCGGCAAGATGCTGGCGTCGGGAGCCAATGAATACGATCGGTCCATCATCATCTGGGACGCGGCGACGTCGCGACCGCTCAAGCCGCTGACCGGCCATACCGGGGCGGTCCGAGCCCTGGCGTTTTACAACAAGACGCGCCGTCTCGTCTCGGTGGGCGCCGACGGGTCGATCCGCGTCTGGGATCTCGACAGGGGTGTCATAATCGACGCCCAGCTCAGCACGGCCAGACGCCCCATCGCGTACAACACCGTAGCCATTAGCCCGGACGACACAACGATCGTCACCGGCGATGAGAACGGCCGGTTGATCCGTTTCGATGCCAACAATCTCAAGAACAGCCCAACGCTCTGGAAGACCAAACCGGAACAAGGACCGGTCGAGTTCATCGCGTTCCAGCGCGACGGCAAGCATCTGGCGGTTAGCATCAAGAGTGACAAGCGGGATGGGCTCGACGCGTCAAACCTTGCGTGCGACCTGGAGTTTCGATCTGTCCCTACGGGCACCCTGGAATTCTCGCGCCGGGTTCCCGGTCTCGTTCGCACTTTGGCGTTCAGCCCTACCGGTGACCGGCTCGCGTACTCGGGAGGTCGGTCGCAATCGATCTTCATCCGTGATCTCAGTAACTGGGATCAGAGTCTGGTCACCCTCAAAGGGCAAGGGGCGACGATCTTTGATCTGGGCTTCACCGCCGACAGTCAGACGATCGGCTTTACGCACGACCCCCTCGGTGCGCCCAATGCGCTGCCGGAATACGAGGGGTTTGATCTCAGCCGCCGCGCCATCAAGGCCGTTTCGCGCGACCAGCTCCAGGGAGCGATCAAGCAGTACCAGGGCTGGACCGTCGCGGCTGACAGTAGCGCGTATCGGTTTGAGGCCGTCCACAATTCAGGCCGGCGCTGGCTGGCGGACCTGAATCGGGCAACCGACCGACTCTGGTGGTCGTACACGTTTATCCCACCCGGACCGGGTCATCCGCGGCCCACGCTTGCGATCGGCTGCGAGACGGGAATCACTGTCTACGATTTGGAAACGGGTCAGCGAACGCGCGTTTTGGTCGGCCACAGTGCGCCGATCAGTGCGCTCGCCCCGTCACCTGACGGGCGTTGGCTCGCAAGCGGTTCCGTCGACCAGATGGTGATGTTCTACCCGCTTGCGGGTTGCGATACCGTCCCCAAGTTCGGCGCTTCCATCGAACGCAGGGGCAATGCCTGGATCGTGACGTCCGTGATCCCTCAAAGCTTCGCGCGTGCGATGGGGTTGCAGGTCGGCGACCAGGTGATGAAGGCCGGAATCGCCAGCCTGAGCACGAAGGAGACGTACGAAGGTCCCGATCAACTCGCTCGCTTCGTGACACGGCTCGATTCGCTGACGCCCGGCCTCTTCATCACGGGCATCTACGTGCGGCGGATGGTGGACGTCCCAGGGCTGGGTGTTTTCCCGATCGACCTCGACCCGATGCCGTCGACCAAGCGCAATAGCCAGGCCCTCACGCTGTTTCCCGGCCTGGACAAGGAATGGATCGTCTGGACGCCGCAAGGGTATTACGACACGTCGATCGAGGGGGACAGCCGCTTCCTCGGTTGGCTGACGAATCCGCGGTTCGATCAGCCGAACCCGACCGACTTCGTACCGATCAGCACCTACGCAGATACAATGCGCCAGCCTGTGCTGCTCGATCAGCTTTGGCGAACGGCCAACATGGGACAGGCACTCGCGACTCTACCACCGCGAGCGCCGGCGCCTGTGGCGATCGCTGAGGCCGCACAACCACCGGCGATTACGATTGGAACCGTCGACCCGGCAATGAAGATCTCGTCCGCTGAAGGCCACTGGAACGTCTCGGTCGCGGCCCCGCGGCTGCGCGTGGCCATCGCCGCTCGCGGTCGCTCGAAGATCCGCGACCGGCAGATTTTCTTTGATGAGCGACTGTTGCCGAGTGCCCCCCTGGGCGAACCACTCGAGAAGTATAACGAAGAGCTGGAGCTTCAGCTTCCCTCGAACCGGCTTGTCCGACTGGCTGTCAAGAGTATCAACGAAGAGGGGAATGCGCGCGTCGAAGCCGTGGACCTCCTCTACAGCCCGCCGAAGCCACCGCCTCCGCCGCCGGAAAAGCCACGTTTAGTGGTCGTGAGCCTGGGTGCGGAGCAATTCCCGAGTAACGCACTTCCACCCGTCAGGTTCGCCGAGAACGACGTGAAGGATTTGACCTCATTTCTCGCGCAGCACTTGATCCCCATCAGCGCGAGCCAGTCCTTCGGCAAGCAACCCAACGACCAGGTCGTGCTGACCGGCAAGCGGGCATCGGCCGAATCGTTTGTGGCCTACATGGACAAGCTCCGCGAAGAGGTCGAGAAGAAGGAACTGCACGAGAAAGACGTCGTTGTACTTGTGGTTGAGTCTCACGTTCTTAAATTCGAACACGTTGGCTTGATCACCACGACCGATACGGCGAAGGACGCGTTGCCGCGGCCGTCAATTTCGGCCGCAGAGCTCTCAGAGCGACTCGAGGAGCTGGCGAACTACGGCTGTCGCACGATTGTCTTCCTCGACGGCGTTCATCAACTCCCCGAGGGCGGCTTTAAGAGCGACGTCAAGGAATGGGTGCGCGACCTTCAACTCAAGCGCGGCGTCATCACCTTCATCGCCTCGAAAGAAGGGCCGAGCGATGTCGATCCCAGGTCGCAGCACGGCATTTTCGCGGAGGCGATCCTGAAGGCCTTTGAAGCTTCCGGGGCAACGAGCGCCCGCACGAATCGAGGCTCCGCGCTCACCCTCGACCAGTTCAAAAATGCCGTCGACGCACAGGTACGCGCCCTAAGCAATCGCCAGCAATTCGTGGGCTGCTATTTCCCGAAGGGCGTGTCGTCGCGAGTGTACTTTGCGAAGCCGTGAAGCCGACCATAAACGGGCCGGTGATCGATCGGCCAATCTCGCTTTCCGTGTCTCCCGTGAGACCGACGACCAGGAGTGCTATTTAATTTGTTTAATTGTACATGTTAATGCAAAATAGGGTTGCGTGTAAAAATGCCTGTTTTATAATTATGATATGCTGAATATTTAGTAATTTTAAATGTTTACTTGATATCACTGGCCTGGCTGGCGGCGGATGCCTGAGACGATGCGCTCGGCACCGTCTAAGACGCGGTGGGCGAGAGCACGAAATTGTTGGATCTCGTCTTCGGAAAACACACCCTCTGCGGCCGGATAGGTCCACTGGCCTTGCGGATCCTGAAACGGATACTCTGTATTGCGCCGCGGGGGCAATTGCGGTACGAGTCCGTCGAGAGCCCTGATACCCTGTCGGGTGTTTTGATCAAGGAGGCCGTATAAGCGTTGTTGGACCGACCGTTGTTGGACAGCTCGATGGCCTGGCGCGCGAGGGAGTCGTATCAGCAGGCCGACGTATCGTTCCACTTCGTGCCTCGGGCGATAGTCGGCGCCCAGTATCCCGGCATGGTGTAAGGCGCATACCAAAGCCTTTACCGCCTTCTCAACGGTCTGTTGCCACTTCGCGATCGCATGGCAGCGGCCCGTGCCCGCTTCGTCGGCCACAAAGCGCTCAGCAGCTTGCCGGTCAGCCCTGGCCTGACAGATCAATGCCGCAGCCTCATCCATGCGAAGCCTTCTGACGCGCTCTTGCTTTGAGCAAGTTCAGAGCCCGCGTTCCCACTCTATCCGCATGGAGTACGGTGAAGTTCCCCGCACGGATCGCGTCGACGATTTCCCTTGCTAAGGGCCATTCTTGCGAAAGAGCGAGTTTAAGCTCAGCCGGATATGTAAAAATGAGATGGAGTTCTTGATCTGGCTCCATCGGGAATCCCGCGCTGCTCGCAAAGGTTATTTCGAACAAGTCGCGCTCGGGATTGATACTCTCAGATCCTCCGATGACCTCAAAAAGGAAAATATGATCTTGGTCTCGCTCGGACGGAAGGTAGGTGAGGGCCAAGTGAAGTGGCTGATCCTCCAATTCCCGATGTTGGTCCGTGAGCCGTCGAAGCCTATCCTCGAACTTCGGAAAAGTTCGTGTAACCCATGGATTTGGCATTGGCATCTCTCCGATGATGATCAACGCTCGTCCGCAACTTCCCCAGGGACGATCGCGGCCAAAGTTGATAGTACCAGAAAGTGCATCTCAAAAGTGCGCCACCACGGGCAGTACCTACCGGCAGCTTGCCGGAAGGTTGCTTCGGCGGGTTCAACCTGGCCGTGGACGCCCCAGGGGCAGCAGCGGGAACGAGTGCTCGGCGCTCTGCATCTGAAGTCCCTGCTTGCGTTCCTCGGCGCGGGGCGGAGGAAGCTTCACCGGGCTCACGTTCCCACTGCGTGCGGTGACGATTTCCGGGAACTTGTCTGCGATCCGGGGGAGCGACTGTTTCACGTAGGTGTCGAGCTCTCCCGTGGTGAGCACACCGTCGCGGTCGAAATCCGCGTCCTCCGGCAGCGACAGTTCGGTGATCTTTTCGGGCTCATCATCAAGCGGCACGGCTCGCATTCCTCGGAGCAGCGTGTAGGTCAGGAGGCCGTGCCTGAGTGGCTCGATCTCGACCGCCGCTTCGCCCTGCCGGGCGAGATCGCTGTCGCTCGCTAGCTCGCCTCGACGCGAGGCCATCAGGTACGAGGTCCTCGCCTGGCGCGAGCCGATCTCCATCCAGCGCTGGACGGCGTTGACGCGCGGATCGTTGAGGATCGCCGCGGTATGGCAAGCGTCCACGATCACCAGACGGTTCAGGGCGTCGAGGCGGGTCAGGTGACGTGCGACCAACGAGTATGGCAGCAAATCACTGTCCTTCACGTTGAGCGTCTTATCTTGCTCAACCCCTGCACGCGCTGCGACCGCCAGCGGCTCACTCGTCGAGAACGGGAACGAGGGGAGGAGCAGGCACCAGGTTTGACCTGAGAAGACATCCGCGTGACCGGCCAGGAAGACGACTACTGTATCCTGAGGCCGCTGCCGCACGCGCTGGGCGACCTGGCGGAAGGCTTCACCGACGCTCTTGTCGTTCACCTTGTCGTTCGTCAAGACGATCCGGAGCCCGTTGCCAGGCGTTTTCTCAAATCCTCGGCTGTGAAGGACGTCGCTAAGCTGCTCCGCGTCACGCACGGCGAACTGGAGCCGGCGACGACTATAGCCGCCCACGCCGATCGCGACGACGTGAAGCTGGCCGGGCTCCATGGGCCCCTCGTACCGCACCAACACGTCGTGCGACCGCCCGTCCGGCGCACCTTCGCGGCTCGCCATCGCATAGAACCGATTGAGCCCTTTGAGCAGCCGGACCCGCACCTGGAACTTCTTCGCGGCCGACGGGGCATCCGGCTCGATCCCGCAGGGAATTGGTACGGAGTTATGATACAGCCGTACGTCCCTCAGGTCGTTCGCATTCAGCGACACGGTGAGCACTGTCTCGGGATTCGAGAGGTCCACGCGCGCAGGCGGGTCAATCGCGAGCAGCGGCGTGTCGTCCATCTTCAGCGAGACCTTCGTGATCTCGCCGCTCCGGAGTTTCTCGCTGAGATCGAAGGAGTAAAGCGTCTTGTCGAATTGCTCCATCTCCTGCGCCTGTTCTCGGTGCCGGAACCGAACGCGGCTTCGGCCCTCCGTCGACGCGTCAAACACGCCTTCCGGGGTAAACAGAACCCAGTCGAGGTCGCGGAGCGCGTCGTTCTTCGGCTCCTCAGCAGGGGGAAGATGAGTGTTCGCGGAGAAGGTTCCCCATAGCGTACGCGTCTTCAGGTCCCAGAAGCGCACGGTGGTGTCGTCGCTCCCGCTGAGCAACATCGGCGTGCCCTGCCACATGACGAGCGAGTTGATCTGTTCGAAATGGTGCGGCCGGGCTTCGAGGTCTTTGAGGCGGCGGGGGATGGGTTCCATCTCGCCGAGCCAGATCGTGGTGTCATCGCCCGCGGCGGCAAGCTGGCGGCCGTCGGGTGTGAACGCCAGGGCTTTGACCTCGCCCGCGAACAGCCCGTTCACGAGCCCCGCATTCTCCCGCCTGGCTTTTCCATCCTTCCACGTCCAGTACATCACGCGGCCGTCGCTGTGGCCGGTGACGATCTGGTCGGCGTGGTCCGGACGTAGCGCGGCGCAGGTGAGGTTGCGGGCGGTCGGGTCGGAGAACACGACCAGGGGTTCCGCGAGCGCTCCTCGTCCCGCGTTCAAGTCCCAGAGCCTCGCCTCGGGCGCATCGGCCGCGGTGAGCAGGTAATGGGAGTCCGTCGCGAGATCGACCGAAACCACCGGATTGTCGAGCCCTTCGATCCAGTGCGTGAGCCGTCCTGTCTTCGCCTGCCACACGCAGACCAGGGGGGTCTGGCTGGCTTCCGCTGCGCCCGCGATCGTCGTTCCATCGGCCGACACCACCAGCTTTGCAAAGATGACGTCGTCAACGACTTTGAACCCCTCCGCGGCGCGCGCGAAGTAGGACGGATCAAACTTCCCGGTCGTCGTATCGAACAGCACCAACCCCGAGGTTCCCTCCGAGGCCTCGGCGGCGGCCGCGAGGGCGACCCGTTGGTCGTCGAGAAAGACCGCCGACCCCCAGCGCCCGGGAAGGCCTCGGCATACGCGTGATTTCAGGTCCCAGAGCTGAACCTTGGAAAGCTCGTTTCGGAGCAGCAAGTAACGGCGATCGGGCGATGCACTCAGTTGCTTTACCATTCCCCGGTTCGGACGGAATTGCCACGCCAGGTCGTCCTTCTCAGCGCCTTCGAGTGTACGCGTCTGGATGGTTCCATCGTGCCCTCCCAGAATCAACGTCCGCCCGTCGCCACGGAACGCGAGCGAGAACCACCGGCCCTCGTCATCGACCGAAACAGGATCAACTTTCGCGCCATCGGCGATCTTCCAGAGCTGGACCGTCCCCTTGTTTGACACAGAGGCGGCCAGGTAGCCACCCTCCGGCGAGAACAGAGCCGTACGAACTGGTTGGTCCGTAAGCACCGCGCCCTGGGTCCAATGAGTCGCCGCCCAGAGCAGCTTCAGGCCCTGGTCACTGCCGGCGACGAGATCACCCGCGCGTGAGAACGACAACAGACGAACCGGCGCCGATCCGTCTTGCGCGGGGCTGACGCGGCCCGAGTGCATATCGCGGAGCAGCACCGTCCCCTTCTCGAATCCAGCGGCGAGCCACCGCCCATCGGCCGACAGCGCCAGTGCGCTCGGCCGGCCCTGGTCCGGCAACGGGAGGACGACGCCCCCCTGCCCTTTGGGTCCGAAATACCGCACCGAACCATCGCTTCCTCTCGCTGCCACGACACCTCGCTCCTCGTCGCCCCCACTGACGACCTCGAGGACCTCGGTTTCCGCGAGCCAAGGTCGCGGGTCGAGCGGTGTGACGGAAAGGTCCCAGAGGTAGGCTTTGCCGCCGCGATCCACCGACAGGAAATGGGTGCGATCGGGAAACATGACGATCTGCGCAATCGCTTTTTCGTGTGGCTGTTTCGGAATGAGCCTCGACGCGTACTCACGCGTGGTGTCGCGCACGAACACCTCGCTCCGGCCTCCGCCGCTGATCAACCACCGCCCGTCGGCGCTGAGTGCGAGACACGTGGCGCCCACCTGATGCCCCGTGAGAATCCGCAGCAAGGCGCGATCCGGAGTGGACCAGATCCGCACGGTCGAATCCATGCTCGCCGAGATGATCTGATTTCCATCCGCGGTTGTGGTGAGCGCGGTGACCTGATCGGCGTGACCGAGCTGGAGCACCATTTCGGGCTTTTCGGGCTTCTTCGTCTCGGCGATGAGCTTGGACCAAAGGGTCGCATCCGCGGTGACGCCACCAACCGTGTGAAACCCTCGCTTCTTGAGCTCGGGATTCTCCTGCAGACTGCGCAGGCAAGCCGCGAGGTTCTGCGGGTGCTCGAGCGTACCCAGGCCCTTGAGCAAAGAATCAGTGAACACATTTCCCGGTTCAACGACCGCCGGTTCGCCGGCCAGGGTCTCGTCCGCGGCGAGCCAGGCCGTGACGCCCGGCCAGCGCGCGAGCGCATGGAGCCATTCGCGCCCGGAGGGCCGAGCCGTGGACTTGTCCCCCTGAGGTTGGTTCTGGATTGATGTTTCGAGCCAGCAGACGATCTGGAACCGCCCGCGTTCCGCGAGGTCGTCGAGCGCCTCGTCGAGCGACCAGGTCGAGCCGCGGAGATCGGCGTTGCGCGTGTCCGTCGTGACGATCCGATAGGAGACCTCGGGCTCGAGGCCCGCGCGCGGTTTGACGAGAGCCATGGACTTCCCCGCGAAGTAAAAGACGACCGTGTCGCCCGGCTTCGCCTTGCTGCGCAACCATGTGCCAAACGCCCAGTCGAGGTTTTTCCTGGTGGGAGTGATCAACGCCGCGGGGGCGTCTGGCTGGCCCGGGTCGCGACTCCCTAAATCTCTCAGGTAGAGCGAGTGGTGGCGATCCCATCCCGCAGGCCCTCGAAACCACCGAATGACGGAATTCGCTTCACGGACCGCGGAGTTTGAATCGGGGATCGCAGGGTCGTCGAAGTCGTCGACGCCCACGATGATCGCCCAGACTTCCGGCCGGCGCAACGGCGCGGTCTTGGTATCCTCCGCGTTCGCGGCGGCGCTGAGGACGATCAGGGGCAGAAGTCCAACCGCCCGAATTCTGAGTCGCATGGCCCTTGGCTCTCGTCGTCTGATGAGAAAACCGGTGGAAACAGGCCGAGCAACGTTGGCTGTTTAACGACTCACTCGGCGACCGTGACGTGTATCGATCTCAAGGCCTGGGTTCAAAATGAGGGGGGCACTCGATGACGACTCGGAAACCCAGGTCGAGCTTCCTGTCGAACCCATCGACACCCTGGCGCGCGTATGTTACCGCATCGTCCTGATCGCAAGAGAAGGATCCCCCCTTGACGACGTACTTTGCGATCGCGTTCCCGTCCGGCACATCGTCAGGCATCGCTCCAGTTCCCGCGGATCGCTGATCGCAAGGAACATAGACATCACGGCACCATTCGCGCACGTTGCCGATCATATCGTAAAGATGCTGGTCGGTATGGTCATCCTTGTAGAGCTGAACGGATGACGGATAGATTTCGGGATTCGCCGTGTCGAGGAGGTTGGCTTTCCTCTTTCCGCCCTTGGCGGGAATGTCGCCCCACGACCATTTGTTCCGCAGGCCTTTCGAACGGGCGGCGTACTCCCATTCGTCCTCGGTAGGCAGCCGTCCGCCGATGCTCCTGGCAAACCGTTCTGCCGTATCGTGGGCGAGGGCGACTGCCGGATAAGTGCCCAGCTCTTCGGTCGGTTTCATCAGTTTTTCGCTGAGTTCTTCAAGGTACTGGTTCCAACTGCGGAGGGATTCGACGTTGCCCGTATCATCCTTATACACTTGAATTTCAAAATTTGTGACTTCCGTTTCTTGCATGTAGAAGCTGGCCACCCGGGTTTCCTGTTCCGGGCATACCTCGTTCAGGCTTCCGCCCCGTTCGGGACTTCCTCGCAGAAAGGAATCACTGCCGGCGATCCGGATATAACGGACGGGGAACTTGCCCTTGTAGCGCCGAACGATGACCCGGGGCCAGCCGTCGATCTC
>DAIDJG010000124.1 GCA_027451445.1 Singulisphaera sp. | reverse complement strand
ACGGTGCACTCTTGGTATTTCGGGTGAATGCCGTCTTTCATGATTCCCGCAATCCTTCCCTATTCCTTCAAAAGCATGACTCGAACAGACGCGACCGAGAGGACGGTCCGATCTTCCGAGCATAACAGATTGTACGGGGCGCGTCGAAGAGCGTTCGCGATTTTTCGTGCTCAGTTGGCCGAGGGTGCCTTGCCGCTCAAGAGTCCCACGACATACTTCTCTACTTCGTCATAGGTGAACTGATTGTTCGGGTCGTCGCCGGTGAAGCGTTTCACTTCTTTACCGCTGGGATCGAAGACAAACACAGCCGGGATGCTGTTGATATTCAGCTTGTCGAATCCGTCCCGAGCGTCGGCATCTTCATCGAGCAGCACGTTCGTGAATGTCGCTTTCTGCTCGTGCAGGAACTTCTCGGCGGCGGCGACTTCCTTCGGCTTCTTCGGATCATCGAGCGTCAGAGAAACGACAGCCAATCCCTTCTGCCCGTATTTTTTATGCATTTCCACGAGGTGCGGGAAGTTCTTCTTGCACGGACCGCACCACGAGGCCCAGGCGTCCACGATGGTGTACTTCGCCTTCGGGTTGGTGGCCACCTTGGCGATGAAATCAGCGTGGTTTAGCTTCTGAAGCTTCACTCCGTCGTCCTGCGCATCGGCAGCGGCGACCGCGGTTGACGGCGACTCAAAAACGCCGGCCGCGAGTCCAAGAACCAAAGCGGCGAAACAGGCCCAGCGTACGCCACGAAGCATCGGAATCTCCCTCCCTGGACTGAGGTGTCGAGGGATGAATGGTATGGAGCGCGAGGAGTGTGGTGAAGTTGGAAAGCAAGACAACCGAGGTAGGCGAAAGACGGAAGGTTTTCGGCGCGAAAACGCAGACCGCCGCCGACGGGTTGGGTCGGCGGCGGTTTGCCAAAGCTTCGAGCCGTAATCAACGGCCGTAGGAGATACCGCAGCCGACCGGGCGGGTCTCGGTCACTTCGACGGTCTCGTTGGCGAGCACCGCGTTGACCGCGTCGCGGAGGTACTGCTTCTTGACCTTGCCGGAGTCCTGACTGTCGTCCATCGCGCCGGTGTAACGGATGGTGCGGGTCTTGTCGAGGACGAAGAACTGCGGCGTGTTGGTCGCGCCGTAGGCCTTGCCGACTGCCTGGCTGGCGTCATAGCCGTAGAGGTAGTTCGAGCCCTTTTCCTTCATGTATTGCTTGATGCCGGGGATCTTGTCCTGGTCCTGCGAGCTGACGCTGATCCCGACGACCTTCACGCTCTTGCCCTTGTAGTCGTTGGTGAAGTCGATGACGCGATCCTCGTAGTTGTGGACAACCGGGCAGTGGTTGGCGAGGAAGACCACGACGACGACGTCTTCTTTGATGTCGGCCAGGCTCAGGCTCGCGTCCTTACCGTCCATGACGGCGGGCAGAGCGGTGATCTCCGGGGCCTTGTCGCCCACGCTGATCACCTTGTTGTACTTGCCAGCGAAGGCGGGGCTGGCGATCAGGGCCAGGGCCGCGAGGCTCAGAATCCACTTGCGCATCGGTCCAAACTCCTTCAAAGATGTCGGGTCGGGGATGTTCGGGTGGCGTTTCCGATGGTCCACCCACGAGTGCCGAGCGTCGTCCCAGGCGGGCCCCCCGCGCACGTCGTGAGGCTCCTACCGCCGAGGGGTGCGGTGCTCTCCGAGAGAGTCTCGCAGTGATAAGAGAGCGTCGAACCGGCGTGCCAGTTACCGGGTTTTTTCCGGTTCTGCCGCCCAAAGTCCCCTGATTATAAGCAGCGCGACCCCTGAGTCAACCGTCCAGCCGCCGCCGGACGGACCAAACCGACACCGGCGAATGGTGAAATCCAAAGACGATTGACCCGACATCACGCCGATCACCAACGACGAATCCCGCACGCCGCGATGCATGCTCAGGAGCGCCGTGCCACCCAGGTGACGGAGTTCGCAATCACCTGCCTGACCGAGGGGTGGAAGAGCACCGGAAACGCGGCATGCCCCGAGCGCAGGTAAACGACGCGTCCCCGGTCGATGGTCCAGGTCATACCGCTGCGGATCGACTCTCCGTTGTCCCATGACGACATCAGCACGACCGATTCCGGCTTCGGAACCGCGAACGGCTCCGCGAACATGTCGGCCTTGGGGATCGTGAACGGGGCGAGCCCGTGGGCGATCGGATGTTTCGGGTCGTGGATCGTGACGTGTTCGGGCTGGCCGTCCTCACGCCAGCGGCCGGGCTCGCATGAGGTGCCCATCAGCCCTTTGAACGGCTTGCTGCCGCACGATCCGTGCAGCGCGATGAAGCCGAGCCGCCCCGCCTTCACCCGCTTGATCACCGCAGCCGCCCTGTCGGCCGGCAGCTCCTCGTGCCGGAGCCGGCCCCACCAAATCAAAACGTCGGTCGCGTCGAGCGCCTGGTCCGAGAGTCCCGCGGCATCGTCGCTCAGTCGGGCGCGCGAGACCTCCAGGCCGGGACGCCGCACCAGATCGCGCGCGAGCGCTCCATCAATATCGTTCGGATAAACGGTCTTCGGGGCAGTTCCCTCACACCAAACACGAACGCGCAAAGGGGACTCGGCGCCCTGTGTCGTCCCTTGCGCAAGAAGGCCCAGTGCGCAGGCGCCGACGGCGCGCCGCGCGAACGCTCGACGATGAAAGAGGTGAGCTCGATCACGAACACTCATTGCGGCATCCGAGGAAGGTAGGAGACTTTCGGCGGGTTTTTGCTGGCGGGCTCGGCGAAAAGGAGCCGAGGGCAAGGTGAGATTGAGCAAGGAATGGATGATAACCCATGAATCGTGGGGTTGCAAGACGATGACTTCACAAAACTCTGTTTTCGCGACTCCCCCCAAAGCGTGCCGCCGCTCAGTGCTTCCACCAGTCGGCCGGGTCGTCCGCCCCGTACCGCGACTGCTGATACTCCGCTTGCAAGGTTTGGTAACTGTTGAACGCGAGAACCGCGAATAAGATTCCCAGAAACGGCTCGTGGAACTTCACCAGAGCCACAACCGCAAGCAAGCCACCCGTCACGAGCGAGATCGTGTACCCCCACCTCATGCCCTTCCGGCGATTGAACATCGTGAGGACAACCCCAGTGATCTGCCCGCCATCCAATGGCATGAGTGGCAAGAGGTTTATAACGCCCCAACAAATATTAATAAAAAGAAGATCTCCGATCGCGATTCTGGCGGCCCTGCTGAGTTCGGGTTCGCCTGCGATCAGATAAGTCCCGTAAACCAGCCCGGCAAGGACGAATCCTGCCCCGGGGCCACAAATCAAAACGGCCAGACGCTGCCAGGGACCTTGCCGCTCCGAGTCCGAGTAACAGAGGCCACCCATCCAGTAGAGCACGATCGACGCCGGAAACCCGCACGCGCGCGCCATCAAGCCGTGACCGAATTCGTGCACGATGATCGACACGAACACACAGGCGACCCAAATCAGGAGCGGCATCACGCCGGTTCGATTCGCCCCCAGAAGCACGCCCGCCAGCCAGAACATCGGGTGCACGCGAACCGGAATACGCAGGAACTCAAAACGTAGGTCGTACGGGGTTTCGGCAATATGCATTCCAAACATGGCGGAACACCTCGAGCGCGGGCAGAGAACGATTTTCAGACAGGGAGCTGTCACCATCACAGTAGAAGCAACGCGCCCCCCGAACAAGGCCGAACTGGGCGCGCATCTCGGTTGGACCGCGCGTCCGTTCCTTGCTACGGTACATGTGCGAAGCTTCGGAATCGAAGACAAAGGAGTGTCCTCATGGCCTGGATCAGCAACCTGGAACGTGACGGATTCACGATTGTTCCTCAAGTCGTCTCGCCCTCGGTCGTCGACGACTTGATTCGTGCGATCGAGCGCGTCCGCCCCAGCGCGACAGCGCTTGATCGTGGCAGCGGCGTCTACGCCATGCGTAACTTGTTGGGCCAGGTCCCCGAGACCCGAAGTCTCGCGCGTTCGGACGCGGTTCGATCCCTGGTCGAACCCGTATTGGGTCCCGGGGCGTTCGTCGTCCGCGGGCTCTTCTTCGACAAGACGTCGGACGCAAACTGGGTGGTTCCCTGGCACCAGGATTTGACGATCGCGGTCCGGGCGCGGACAATGGCGACGGGATACGGCCCCTGGACGGTGAAAGGCGGGGTGCCGCATGTTCAACCCCCTATCTCGGTGCTGGAGCGGATGTTGACGGTACGCGTCCAGCTCGACGAGGGGGATGAAGCCAACGGTCCCCTCCGTGTTCTCCCCGGCTCACACGCCCAGGGGCGGCTCGGCGCCGAGGCGACGCGGGGATGGCTGGAGCGCGTGCCGCCGGTGTCCTGCATCGTGCCCCAAGGGGGTGCCGTGCTGATGAGGCCCCTGCTCTTGCACGCGTCGTCACCGTCCGCGAACCCCGCCCACAGGCGCGTGGTCCATCTTGAGTTCGCTGCTGAGCCGTTGCCCGGGGGAGTCGAGTGGTTCGAGTCCGCGGCATACGACACCGAAGTTGAGGAAGTGGCGTGATGAAGTTTACCAAGATGCACGGCCTCGGCAACGACTATGTTTACGTGAGCACCTTCGACCAAAAGGCCCCGGCCGAACCGGCGCGGGTGGCCGTCGCGGTCAGCGATCGCCACTTCGGCATCGGCTCGGACGGCCTGATCCTGATTGGCCCGTCCGAGCGCGCCGACGCCCGGATGCGGATGTTCAACGCCGACGGGTCGGAGTCGGAAATGTGCGGCAACGGAGTGCGCTGCGTGGCCAAGTATGTGTACGACCACGGCATCGCCCGCAAGGACCGCGTGACCATCGAGACCGGCCGCGGGGTTTTGACGCTGGACCTGGAGGTCGAAAAAGGGAAAGCTCAGCGTGTGAAGGTTGACATGGGGCCGCCGGTCCTCCGCGCCTCCGAGATCCCCACAACGTTGCCGGGCGACCCGCCGGTGAACGTCCCCTTGCAAATCGAAGGGCATCATCTCGAGGTCACGGCCGTATCGATGGGCAACCCGCACGCGGTCGTCTACGTCGAAAACGTCGCCGCGTTTCCGGTCGAGGCCCTCGGGCCGGTCCTCGAGCATCACCCAACCTTCCCGCGCCGGGTTAACGCCCACTTCGTCGAGGTCCTCGGCCCGAACGAAGTGCGCATGCGCACCTGGGAGCGAGGATCGGGGATCACGCTGGCCTGCGGTACAGGCGCGTGTGCCGTCTGTGTTGCAGGGGTGCTTACGGGTCGAACCGCCCGTAACCTCCTTGCCCACCTGCCGGGTGGGGATCTCGAGCTGTCCTGGCCTGACGATGGCTCGTCGGTCTTCATGACGGGCCCGGCGACGGAAGTCTTCTCGGGTGAGTGGCCGGAATAATACACACCAACGCAAGAGCCCGGGAGCACGCCGACGATGTCGACAGACCCGTATTCCTCGTATTATGCACCCCCCGCCGCCGATTCCGGGCCCGTCAGTTACGCCCCCGAGCTGCGACACTCGGGCCTCGGGATTGCGTCGTTTCTGCTCAGCCTGTTCGTGGGCTTCGGTGAGCTGGCGCTCGTGGCGATCGTGACCTATCTGCAA
>DAIDJG010000123.1 GCA_027451445.1 Singulisphaera sp. | reverse complement strand
CCACTTGCGTACCAGAGAGAGGGCGTTCATGGGTTGGCTCCGAAGGGAGTGTTTCTATCCCTTCTACGCACGCTCATGAACGTCCGCCTTTCCCTACCCGCAAAAGTGTCGGGTCACCAGCTTCCCAAGGGGGGGAGTTATGAGGTTCCCCTCCTTCCAAAAGGTGGATCACCCGGTCGTGCCGCGCCCCGTCCGAGCGGAAACCACGCTGAGTGCGCGCCTATGCGGGGTGCACGCACCGGCTCGACCGATCGTATGCAACTCAACCGACATCGGCTCTAAATCACTCACGCTACGGTCTATCCAGGCTCGCTCATGTCTGAAACACCGCGCCAATCACTCACGGAGCAGCAATCTCGCCCCTTGGCAGTGCGCGACGCGAGCGTCGCTCTGAGCGCCGGGGCCGGTTGCGGCAAAACGACCGTGTT
The DNA here is from genome assembly GCA_027451445.1 of Singulisphaera sp. Taxonomy (GTDB): domain Bacteria; phylum Planctomycetota; class Planctomycetia; order Isosphaerales; family Isosphaeraceae; genus DAIDJG01. The sequence goes on along the minus strand of DAIDJG010000123.1, from coordinate 33,907 downwards.
GACCGCGCGGTTCTTTGGCGAACTCGACCGGCCCGGAACGAAATCGGTTCGTTCAGTGGTCGCACTGACATTCACGGAAAAAGCCGCGCGAGAGCTGCGGGGGCGGATTCGTGCCGAGTGTCGCAAACGACTGGACCAGCATGACGATTCGCCGCGCTGGCGCACGATCTTGCGAGCGCTCGAGGCCGCGCGCGTGGGAACCTTCCATGAGTTTTGTGGTAACTGGCTTCGCGAGCACGCGCTCGAAGCGCGGCTCGATCCCGATTTCGGGATTCTGGATGAAACGATCGCTGGGACGATCCGCGAAGAGGCGCTTTCACGGTGTCTCCGGATCCTGCTGGCCCGCAAAGATCCGGATCTGATCCTCCTCGCCGCCGAATACGGCCTACGCTCGGTCCGCGAGGCACTTTCCGCGCTGCTCGCGCGGCGGGATGTCGACGGTTTGGAAGCGTGGATCAAGGAAAGTGCCCAGGCAATCGTTGCCCGTTGGCGTGCAGCCTGGGAGGAGCGCGAGCGGCCAGGTCTGTTCGCGGGTGTGTGTGCGCTCGGACGTGCGGCATTTCAGTCACTCGCGGATGCGGAATTCACGCACCCCAAGCTGATCGAGATGCAAACCACCTTATGCGAGCAACTGCCGGCTCTCGATTTCTGGTGCGATAACGACGATGCTCTCGCCGGCCTGCGTGCGCAGGCGCTTCTACCCAAGGGTTTGCGCACGACGCACTGGCCTTCCCCCGAAATCAAGGACGATATCGCCTCGCGTCTCAAGGCATTCCGCGATGGGATCGACGGCTTTCGCAAACAGAACCAGTGGAGCGAGCCCGCGGCGCTTCAGTTTGCTGAGCATGGCCTTCGCTTCGGCCGGCTCGCCCGTGCGGCACGCGCCGAGTATGCGAAGGCGAAGCGAGCGCGGGTCGGGCTCGACTTCGACGACCTGTTGATCAATACGCGCGACTTGCTTCGCGACTCGGATGAGAACGTGCGTAACGCCCTGGCCGACTCGATCGAGTTGCTCCTCGTCGACGAGTTCCAGGACACCGACCCCGTTCAGAACGACATCCTCAACCGGCTCGCCGGCACGGGCTACCTGAACGGCCGGCTCTTTATCGTGGGCGACTTCAAGCAGTCCATCTACCGCTTCCGAGGCGCAGAGCCCAGGATCTTCCAGCAGGTGCGTGCCGAGTTCCCCGAGGCGGGACGGCTCGACCTGACCGAGAACTTCCGAAGCGCGGCGGGCATCCTGGATTTCGTCAATCTGCTGTTCCAGGAAGCGTTTGAGGGCGAGGCGTCGCCTCCGCTTTTGCCGGGTAAACCGTTGCCGAAAACGAACGACGAGCCCGCGGTCGAATTCGTCTGGGCCACGGAGCCCGAAAGTTTGCACGCGGACCGTCCGACGAAGATAAGCGTCAACCAGGCGCGCCGGACGGAAGCACGCTGGCTGGCGAAGCACCTGCGGCAGAAACTCGACGAGGGCTGGCTGGTCCGCGACCGGGAATCGAACCACGTTCGTCCCGTCCAGCCCAACGATATCGCGCTGCTGTTCCGGGCGCTGACGGACGTTGGTGTTTACGAGTCGGCCCTGCGCGATGAAGGGCTCGATTACTACACCGTGGGCGGGTCCGCCTTCTACATCCAGCAAGAGATCAACGACGTCATCAATGTCCTCTCCGCCATCGAGGATCCATTCGACGCTGTGGCGCTCGCGGGAGCCCTCCGGGGGCCGTTCTTCGGATTGAGCGATAACGGCCTCTACTGGCTAGCCACGGCGCGACAGGGTTTGACCGAGGGCCTGGAGCATCTCGAAGAGAGCACGAGGCTTTCGACCGTCGATCGGGAGCGTGCCTTGCGGGCGCGTCGGCTGCTGGCCCAGTGGCGTCGGCTGAAGGACCAGGTGCCGATGTCTGCACTGATCGACCGTGCGCTCGACGAGTCCGGATACGAAGCGGCGCTGCTCGCGGAACCCCTCGGCGATCGCAAGCGAGCCAACGCTCGCAAACTCGTGCGGAAAGCACGCGACTTCGATCGCCAGGGTGGCTTTACCCTGGCCCAGTTCGTCGCAGGCCTGCGCTCCGAGCTGCGCGAGCCCTCGCGCGAAGAGCAGGCGGCCACAACGGACGAGACGGGTGAATGCATCCGCCTCATGTCGATCCACCGCGCTAAAGGCCTCGAATTCCCGGTCGTCGTGCTTCCGGACTTGAACCGGAAATCGAGCGCCGAGGGTCCGTGCGCGAGCTTTGATCCGGAGCTTGGGCTGCTCGTGCGTCCTTCCAAGGAGCGAGAAGGGGTTGACGAAGCATCCGATCAGGAGAGCCTCGGCTGGCGGGTTTATCGTCTGCGCGAGCGTCGTGAAGAGGACGCTGAGGCGCTTCGGTTGTTCTACGTCGCGACGACGCGTGCTCGAGACCTCTTGATCCTCTCTGCTGGGGTCGGAGCAGCCGATGGCGTACAATCCACGGCGTTGCGGCGGCTCGATACCGTGTTCGATCGCCAGACAGGGGAATGCCGAGTCGCTGTGCCAGAGGGTTGGGGCGTTCCTCGGGTGCGCGTGGTTGACAAACCGACGGACGGGCCGGACCAGCGCGCACTGAGGAGGGATACGCGTCCTTCGTTGGCCGAGGTCGCGAGCGTCATCCATGGCACACCACTCGCAGCCTCGTCGACGGCTTCGCAGCGCATGACTGGCCGAGCGACCGTGACCGTACTGGACCAGGCGCAATCGCGCGGTGCTTCGGCCCAGCGTCTGGACCGTCTCGTCCGTTCGATCGTCAGCGACGTCAAGCATCTCAACGCGCGCGACCTGCCCGACGCCGCGCACCGGGTCGCACGCCGGCAGGTGCCGGCCGCGCACGCAGGGCTGGTTCGAGAGGCTGTCGACCGTCTGACTCCGTGGCTTACCGGAGCTCTCGGTCGGATCCTCGAACGAGCACGTCGCGTTGAGCCGGGTCAGGCCTGGACCGTGGCGTGGCCTCCGCGCAGTCGGAACCCCTCAATCTTTGAGGGGCGATTTGACTTGCTGTACGAAGAGCCGGACGGATCCTGGGGTGTCGTGCTGCTCTGCGATGAGTCTGCGCCCGGCCCATCGGAACGATTGCGCTTGCTGCTCTCGGCCCTCGCAGCGGAGCAGCTCGGTTACGCGCCCGTGCTTCAGGCGTGGCAGATTCGGCTCGGTCCGGGTGGCGGAATCTCGGGTGAAGATGTCTTCAACGACCAGGCCATCGAGTTCGCGATTCGGGCACTCGGCCGTTGAACTCTTTGGCAACTGCGATCAGCGGCTCGCCGTATCGATGTCCTTCTTGAGCTTGTCCGCCGTCGTCGCGATGGACTGCGACCGCGCGTAGGCCAGCCAGCGTTTTTGCAGGTCGCCGTACCCGTCGATCTTGTAAATCCGGCGCAGTTCGGCTTCGTGATTCCGCCGCTGGCTGCTCTGGATGAACTCGATGAACTGGGCCGGAGTCCCTTGTTCGACCAGAAACCGGGTCAGGGACACGCTCTGGGCGTAGTACAGCCCCCAGTACTGGCCGTCGGGGTAGTCCATGACCATCAGGTCCTTGACCGCGAACAGGCGGCCGGAAGCCAGTGGCTTTTCGAGGTCACCGGCGCGGACCTGCTGCTCGCTCCGAGGCTCAGCAAGGACCGCCATCCCTTCGTCGGCCCAGCGGGGGATTTGCTGCTGAGCGAAAAAGTCGGCAAGCACGACGTGCGTGACCTCGTGCGGGAGGATGGCCGTGACGAGCGTCGGGTGATCGGCCCGCAGATTGACGCGCCGGGCGATGATTCGGCCGGCGTTCATTCCCATCGTCGAAAAACCGGGCGATTCTTCGGGCTGCCCGGTCATCTCACGGAAGATCTGGGACGTCGGGTACAGATAAATGTCGCACTTGGGAGACCACGTCTCGGGCGCAGACGAGCCGCCCGACCAGCGCTTGGACTGTGCTTCTCGTGTTCGCTCGGCGACCTCGGCGACACTTTTTGCCAGCGTGTGGTCCGCGTGCAGGATACGGAAGTTCGCGGTTTCGAGCACGAGCCAGCGCCCGGTTTCGGCAGCCATGCTTTGGGCGGGGATGGCGACTTCGGCGTTGCTTAGGTCATTATTCAAGAGCGGCGCCGGCTTGCTCTCGGGTGGATTCAACACAAGGGGCATCGGCGCAGGTTCCTCGGGAGAGGCAGCCCGGACGATGACTCGGTTGGGATTGGATCGGCTGGCCTGGACGTTCTTGGCACGCTCGGCGGCGACCTTGCGGAGATAGTCGGCGAGCCAGTTCTTGGGATTGAGCTCCAGGATCTTGGCGATTTCCGCGTCGATCTCGGACCACTCCTCGGCGCTGGCGGGCTTGCGGTTGATCCGCTCCTTGACCGCCCAGCAGCGGCAGTAGAGCCAGTGGGGGAAGAGCGGCTTGGGGAGTCGATTGGTGCTGGCCAGGTCTCCATAGATCCGTCCAGCCTCCTCGTAGCGCTGGCCTTCGAAGGCGGCGTTCGCGGTTGAGATCTGTGCGACCAGGGCGTTCTTTGAGAGATCGGCAGGTGCTGCCGCCGGTGTGGGCTTAGGCTCGCCACTCGGAGCCAGATCGTCTCGCGAGGGAAGGGCGGTGATCGGTGGTTTGTCGTCTAGGGGCGCGGGTGCTGGCTCGGGACTGGGTGCAACGGACTTATCGGGTTGATTGGGTACGAGCGACGTGCGCTGGATCGGGATCTCGCGCAGTGTCGAGGGTGTATTTGCGGGAACCGAGTTGACCGCTGGCGCGGCAGGAGGCGCCACGGCGCGGGGTTTGCGGTCGAGGATCGCCAGATTTTCTCGGTAGTGCTCGGCCTCGTCCGTCTTGCCCGTGCGTTCCGCCTGGCGGGCAGCCTCTTCAAAGGCGCGACGGAGCAGATCCAGCAGCGCCGAGCGGTCCGCCGGGTCAACGGTGGGCAACGCGTCTTCGAGCCGTTCCGCGGCTCCCTTGGCGTCCTGGCGGTCGAGCAACGCACGGGCTTCACCCAGCGTGTCGGTCGCGCCGGCAACGGTTGCGATCGGTGTTGCGTACAATAAGGATGCAGCCAGGAGCGCTGCGGCGGGTGACCGGTACATGACCTTGCCTGTCCTGCGTCTGGGGTTGGCGCGGTGTCGGAGTGCGAGCTGGAGAGGCAGATTGCACGCTCGGGCCAACCTCGTCCCTGAAGTTCAATCGACCGGCGGGCTCACCCACTCCTTCGAAACCACGGCGGCGGGGTAATACGTATTGAAGTGGGGATAAGTCCCAACCAACGGAGACAGCGGGGTCGGGTTCGTTGACGAATCGAGAAGTTCCTCCTTGAACGGGACAGCATTATCGTCAACAACCGAAAACGGGTCAACCCGAGTTAAAGTCCCGGTCTTCCATCCGATTGGCCTTTCCGCAGCCGGTGCCTCTGTCGTTTCGCGGATAGCCTGGTATGATGAACATTAGGGGGAATCGGAGCCGGTGCGTCCCGCAGGGCAAGTCGGTGAGGAGCGGTCGTCATGCGGATCATTGCCGGCCAGAGGCGCGGGCACAAGTTTGATGGGCCCAAAGGGTCGTCGACCCGGCCTACGAGTGACCTCGTGCGCGAGTCGATTTTCAATATCCTCGGCGTCCTGGTCGAAGACCGGTTGGTCGTCGACCTCTTCGCCGGCACCGGGGCGCTGGGGCTCGAAGCGCTCAGCCGAGGGGCGGCCAGGACCCTGTTCATCGAGCAAAACCGCGACAATGTTGCATTGATCCATCGCAATCTGACCACGCTCCGCTTCGAGGAGCGCGGGCAAGTCCGGCTCACCGACGCCTACCGCTGGGCACGCGCGTACCAACCCGTCCACGACGAGCCGCTCATTGTGCTCCTGGACCCCCCTTATCGCGAATATGAAGACCGGCCTCAGAAGGTGAACCAGATGCTCCGCCAGCTTGTCGAAAAGCTGCCCCCCGGCTCGGCGATCGCGCTCGAATCGAGGAGCAACTCGCTCGACGCGGACATTCTCCCCGATCCCGAGTCCTGGGACATTCGGCGCTATGGGGGTACCCAGATCGCCATCCGAATCGTCGCGGAACGCGACGGCCAGAACCCCTCGGCTGCCTTGGAGTCCGAAAGAGAGCCGAGCCCTCCCACTAGGGCGGAGGAGTGAGCCATGGCAAACTCGGAACTGGCGCGGCCATTCGCCCGTGAAATCGTCCGGAAACTGCGCGAAAAGGGGCACACGGCGCTCTGGGCGGGAGGTTGCGTCCGCGACCTTCTGCTGGGCCTCACCCCCACCGACTACGACGTCGCCACCAGCGCCACGCCGGACCAGGTGATGGCCCTGTTCCCTTTCCGCACGATCCCCGTCGGCGTCGCGTTTGGCGTGGTTCGCGTTCGCAGCCCCAAAGGGGCTGAGGTGGAGGTCGCGACGTTTCGAAGCGACGGCGCCTACCTCGATGGCCGCCACCCCGACTCCGTCGTCTTCAGTTCGCCGCGCGAGGACGCCGAGCGCCGCGATTTCACGATCAACGGAATGTTCTGGGACCCGATCAGCGACGAAATCATCGATTACGTTGGCGGCCGGGACGACCTCGCGGCACGCACCCTCCGCGCCATCGGTGCGCCCGAGGCTCGCTTCGGCGAGGACAAGCTCCGACTCCTTCGCGCGATCCGGTTTGCATCACGGTTCGGCATGACGATCGAACCGCGCACCCGCAACTCCCTCGTGTCGATGGCCGACCAGGTCACCGTCGTTGCCGCCGAGCGAATCGCTGAGGAACTGCGGAAGATGCTCGTGCACGAGAGCCGGGCCAAGGCCATGGACCTCGCCTTGCATACCGGCCTCATCAAGGCGGTGCTGCCGCCCCTCGTGGCGATCAAGGGTTTATTTCAAGGCAAGCCCATACAGCCGGAAGGGGACCTTTGGGATCACACGCTACTCGTGCTCAGACTGTTACCCCCAGACCCGACGTTCACGCTGGCCTTCGCTGCGCTCTTGCACGACATCGGCAAGCCCCCCACGAAGGCCGTGCATAACGGCCGCATGACGTTCCACAACCACGAACAGGTCGGCAGCCGTATGGCCGGTGATCTGTGCCGGCGCTTGAAACTCTCCAACGCCGACCGGGAGCGTATCTGCTGGCTCGTCGAGTATCATCAATATCTGGGTGAGGCCAAGCGGTTACGCGAAGCCAAACTTAAACGGATCCTCTCGCAGCCGGGTGTCGAAGAGCTGCTCGCCTTGCACCGCGCGGATGCACTCGCGTCGTTCGGTGAAACGAGCCAGATTGATTACTGTGATTACTATTTGAGGGAACAGCCGACCGGTCCGATCAACCCGCCTCCCCTCGTCACGGGCCACGACCTCGTCCGCCACGGCCTCAGCCCCGGCTCGCACTTCGCAACCCTCCTGGAACAGCTCCGCGAAGCCCAGCTCGACCGCGTCGTGAACAGCAAACGTGAAGCCCTCGACTGGCTCGATCGTCTGCTTGAGAAAGGGGTCTCGCCTCCCCGTTGATAGGTCGCGGGTACGCGATCGGTTGCACACGGGACAGCCGGTTTTCGGAACGGGTAGACCATTGTCGGAGTCGAGCTCCGGGGATAATCTCGGGGGTAATCTTTCCCATCCCCGTATTCCTCGCTCCACTGCGATCCTCGATCTATCAGGAGGCGAAGTCACAGTCATGTTACGCGCTCAATCGCTTCCCTGGGTCTGCGCCGCGATCGTGGCGGGATTGCTGACGTGCGCTCCGGCCGTTGCGCAGGAGAAGAAGACCTATCCCAGCATCGGTACCATCGAGCGCATTGACCCTCGGTTCGACCGGATCGTGCCGCAGGATGCGAGGATCGAGAAGCTTGCCGAAGGCTTCGACTGGTCGGAAGGACCTGTCTGGAGCAAGAAGGCGCGCGACGTGCTCTTTTCGGACGTTCCGCGCAACGCGATCTTCCGGTGGAGTGAGGGGAAGGAGGTCCATGTCTTCCTGAGCCCGAGCGGTTTCACCGGGAGCAATCCCAAGGGTGGAGAGCAGGGCTCGAACGGTTTGGTCCGTGATGCGGAAGGGCGGCTCGTTCTCTGTCAGCACGGCGACCGCCGGATCGCTCGCCTCGAGCCGGACGGATCGTTCAAGACTCTGGCCGACACGTACATGGGGAGGCGCTTCAACAGTCCCAACGATGCGGTCTACAAGTCTAATGGCGATCTTTACTTCACCGACCCGCCGTACGGATTGCCTCGGGGGAACGACGACCCCGCGAAGGAACTGCCCTACAACGGCGTGTTCCGGCTTGGCAAGGACGGCACCATCACGCTGCTAACCCGCGAGCTCACGTATCCCAACGGGATTGGGTTCGCGCCCGATGAAACGACGCTCTATGTCGCCAGTTCTGATATGAAGCGACCGATCTGGACGGCCTTTGCCGTCAAGGACGATGGCACGCTCGGTGAGAGTCGGGTTTTCTATGATGCGACGTCACTGGCCAAGCAGGGCAAGAAGGGGCTACCCGACGGGATGAAGGTCGATGCCGCAGGGAATGTCTTTGCGACGGGACCGGGTGGCGTTCTCGTCTTCAGTCCGGATGGGACCCTGCTCGGCACTTTGAACACGGGAGTCGCCACGGCCAACTGCGGCTGGGGCGATGATGGGAGTACGCTGTATATCACCGCGGATATGTACCTCTGTCGGATTCACCTTACGACGAAGGGACAGGGGTTCTGAGGCTGCTTTCCTTCGAACGTTCGCGAAGGGATGACTCCCAACGAACCGTGGGACGGGAGGTTCCTGACAAAAACTCCTAACAGAATGGCAAATGCCAGATGCAAAATGGCAGATGCAAGACGGCAGATGCAAGATGGCACTGGATGCCTAACGAACGATTGGGCTAACCGAGGAATCAGGCGCTCACCATTCTTCCCACATCTGCCATTTTGCATCTGGCATTTGCCATTCTGCATTTGCCATTAACGTGTTGGGATCGCCATCCGAACTTTCGTAACCGCTGTGTTCCCACCGATCACGACATATTTCTGACCTGGAAGGTGTGTCGAATAAGCTGTGCGCGCCGTTATAATTGACGGTCGCTCGACGCGAGGGTTTCGGCAACCATCAAGTTTGCTTCCAGACACCGGGAGATTACACCGATGACGCGAGGGCTTCGATCAACGGCGCTCATTTTGGCGGCGTGGGCCGCGATGGCGGCATCCGCACAGGCTCAATACTACCCGGCCGGCTACGGCCGCTACGGTTGGGGAGGTTGGGGAGGTGGTGGTTTCGGCGGCTCGACCTATGGGGGAGACGTGGCTCGCGGACTCGGCGTCATGGCGGCCGGCGCCGGCGTCTACAATCAGCAGACGGCCATTGCCAATTCGATCAACACGCAGACTGCGATCGAGTTCAATCAATACATGTTCCTCTCGCAGATGGAAGCGAACGCGCGGTATCAGCAGACGCTGATCAATCGCCAGAACCTGCGGAATGAAACCGCGGCTACGATTCATAACCGCCTGCGGAATAATCCGACACCGTCCGACGTGGCCAGCGGCGACGCCCTGAACGTCGTCTACGACGAGCTGTCGAACCCGAACGTCTACACGAAAGTGCTCAAAGGGGCGAAGGCGACGGTCCCTGGAACTCTCGTTCGGGACATTCCGTTCCAGTACGCGACCGAGGCGATTACCGTGAGCGTCGACGATCTGACCAAGCGAGGTGCGCCGGCCTCCCTGCGGACGGAAGCCTTCGAGCCCGAGCGAAGCGAGATGCGCGCCATCGTCCAGGAACTCCGCAAAGAAAATCAGGAGAAGGGTGCTTATGACCGCGCGACCCTCGAGAAGGCCGAGGAGAAACTGCTCGTCCTCTTGAAGAAAGTCGACCAGGTCTACAAGAAGAACTCGCCCGATTGGACCGAGGCTCATAAGTTCCTGAAGGCGGCGTACGGTCTGTGCCGGATGCTCGAGACGCCGGCGATTGACGTGCTCCTCGCGGGCGTCGAAAAGCGCCCTGAGGCGTCGCTCGGTGAATTGTTGAGCTTTATGCAGTCGTACAACCTTCGGTTCGGCGCGACGAAGACGCCGCGGCAGAAGGAGATTTACAAGACGCTTTACCCCATGCTCGTGTCCCTGCGCGATGAATCGATTGGGAAAGAGCCTCCCCCGCCGGTCGCCTCCAACGTCGGTCCGGAACACGCCAAGGCGTTCTTCGAGGGCATGGACGTGAAGGATGTGACCAAGAAAGTGCCTCCGCCCCCGTCACCGGGCAAGTAATTGAGGTGCCGTGCCTCGCGCACAGCCCTCACAGCGAGCAAACCCCCGTCAGCAGGGTGGCCGTGAACCCTCCCTGCTGAGGGGCGAATTTCGAAATGTGTCAACTCGAGCCTGAGGACTGGCACCATGAGTGATAAGCCGAAGGTTTACACGGACGAGGAAGTCGCGGAGATGCTGACGCGCTCGTCCCTGAACGAGTGGTTCCTTGAGGAAGGGTGGCTGCGCCGCAAGGTGTCGACGGATGGCTGGCAGACGACCCTCCAGGTCGTCAACACCGTCGGCTTCCTGTGCGAGGCGGCCTGGCATCATGCCGATCTGTCGGTGAGCTGGGCAAAGATCACGATCAAGTTGAAAACGCACTCGGCGGGCGGGATTACGGACAAGGATTTCGCGCTCGCTCGGAAAATTGAGGATGTTGTCTTTTGGAGACCGGAGGCCGGCGGCGCCCTTGAAGGCACACCGAACAAATTCGTGAAAGTGGAAAAGTCGCGCTCGTCAGACTCGTGACGTTCCAAAAGCCGAGGAATTGACGATGGATTTTTGATGAACCTGGCTTTACAATCAAAGAGCCACAACCTGCCTGAACCGACCACCCCACCTCCGCCTCGCGCTTTCCGAAGGTGGGGTCTCGCCTGAGATCTCCCTCCCGCCGATTCACATGAGGTTCCGACATGGCGTTACGTTCACGCTCGTCTCTCTTGACGCTGACGGTCGCTCTTTGTGCGGCGAGCTATGCCCGGGGCGACGCGAGCATCGAATACAATCGCGACATCCGACCGATCCTGGCCGAAAACTGCTTTGCCTGCCACGGTCCGGATAGCGCGAGCCGCAAGGCGGATTTGCGGCTCGATAAGCGCGAAGCGGCGGTCGAAATGGGGGCCATCGAGCCGGGTAAACCCGATGAGAGCGAGCTCATCGGACGTGTCTTGTCCGCAAACAAGAAGGAGATGATGCCGCCTCCAGCGACCAAGAAGGCGCTGACCGCCGAGCAAAAGGACCTCCTCAAGCGCTGGATCGCTGGCGGGGCGGAATACCAGCCGCACTGGTCCTTGATTGCTCCCAAGAGGCCGGCACCCCCCGCCGTCAAGAACGGCGCGTGGATCACGAATCCGATCGACAACTTCGTGCTCGCGAAGCTGGAAGCCGCCGGCCTGTCACCGGCACCCGAGGCCGATCGTCGCACACTCGCCCGCCGTTTGAGCCTTGACCTGACCGGATTGCCGCCCGAACCGGCGGAGGTCGAAGCGTTTGTGAAGGATCAATCCCCCGAGGCCTACGGCAAGCTGGTCGATCACTACCTGAATTCGGTTCACTGGGGCGAGCACCGCGCGAAATACTGGCTTGACGCCGCCCGCTATGCCGACTCCCACGGCATCCATTTTGACAACTACCGCGAGATCTGGGCCTATCGGGAATCGGTGATCAACGCATTCAATCGCAATCAGCCCTTCGATCGGTTTACGATCGAGCAACTGGCCGGCGACCTGCTTCCGAACCCGACGCTCGACCAGCGCATCGCGTCCGGGTTCAACCGTTGCAACATCACCACGAGCGAAGGAGGCGCAATCAGCGAGGAATACCTCGTCCTGTACGCGCGTGACCGGACCGAAACGACATCAGTCGTCTGGATGGGTCTGACCGCGGGTTGTGCGGTCTGCCACGATCACAAGTTCGACCCGCTTTCCCAAAAGGAGTTCTACTCGCTCTCAGCGTTCTTCAACAACACGACCCAGGCCGCGATGGACGGCAACATCAAGGATACGCCGCCGACGATTGTCGTTCCCGCTGCATCCGATCGAGACCGCTGGGATCAGCTTGGCAAAGAACTTGCCGAGGAGCGCAAGCAGGCCGACACCCGTAAGCAAGCCGCCCGGCCCGACTTCGACAAGTGGCTCGCCTCAACCTCCGCCGAATCGCTTGCCGCGCTCGTCCCGAACGAAGGACTCAGATTCTGGGGCCGATTGAATGAAGGGCAGGGGGATTCACTGGGCCTGGTGCTCGACAGCCAGTCCCGCACGGTCGGAGTCAGCGCTGCCGGCTGGGAACCGGGGCGCGTCGACGCCAAGGCGCTCGCCGTGCAGCCTGGCACGAAGCTTGAGCTCCCCGAGGTGGGCGACTTCGAGAAAGACCAGCCTTTCTCCTTTGGCGCATGGGTCAAGCTGCCCCGGGCGAAGCTTGTCGGATCACTGCTCGCTCGCATGGACGATCAGCACGACTACCGAGGCTGGGACCTCTGGCTCGAAAACGGCAAGTTCGCGACCCACATCGTATCCAAGTGGCCCGGCGATGCCCTGAAGGTCGTCACCCGCAACGCCCTCAAGGTCGGCGAGTGGCAACACCTGTTCGTCACTTACGACGGTTCCGGTCGCGCTGGCGGTGTCCAGCTCTACGTCAACGGCCAGCTCCAGGAGCGTGACATCGCGGCGGACACCCTCAAGAATTCGATCAAGGCGACCGTCCCCTGGAAGCTCGCCCAGCGCCATACGCAGTCCAGAGTGGACGGTGTCGCACTCGCCGATCTTCGGGTCTATGCGCGGAACCTGCCAGGGCAGGACGTCGAACGGATCGCGCGGACAACCCGCGCGATTTGGCTCGCCAGCCGTCCGGCGGCTGAACGCTCGGACGCCGAGAAGAACGAGCTCTTCGATTGGTGGCTCGTCACGCTCGACCAGCCCTACCTTGACCTCGCGGCCAAGGTGCGAACCCTGGAGTCCGAGCAAAGTGCGATCAAGTCGCGCGCCACGATCGCCCACGTGATGCAGGAGAAGGCCGAGGCCCCCATGGCTTACCTCCTTTTCCGTGGCGACTACGACAAGCGGCGCGACCCTGTAACCCCTGCCACACCCTCCGCCTTGCCTGCCCTTCCCGACGACTACCCGCGCAATCGATTGGGCCTGGCCCAGTGGCTCCTCCGGCCTGAGCATCCGCTGACCGCGCGCGTAACCGTGAACCGCTTCTGGCAAGAACTTTTCGGCACCGGCCTGGTACGGACTTCCGGTGACTTCGGCGTGAGCGGTGAGCTTCCGTCGCATCAGGAGCTGCTCGACTGGCTCGCCGTCGACTTCCGCGAGTCGGGCTGGGACATCAAACGCTTCTTCCGAATGCTCGTCATGTCGTCGACGTACCGCCAGTCCGCGATCACGACACCCGAAAAACTTGCCAAGGACAGCCAGAACCGCCTCCTTTCGCGCGGGCCTCGGTTCCGCATGGACGCCGAGATGGTCCGCGACTACGCCCTGGCCGCGAGCGGACTGCTCGTCCGCAAGCTCGGCGGCCCGAGCGTCAAGCCGTACCAGCCGGAAGGCGTCTGGGAAGCGGTCGCCATGATCGGCAGCAACACCCGCGACTACAAGCCGGACAGCGGCGACAACCTCTACCGTCGCAGTCTCTACACGTTCTGGAAGCGGGCCGCACCGCCGGCCTCGATGGACATCTTCAACGCACCCAGCCGCGAAGTCTGCACCGTGAAGCGCGAGCGGACCGATACGCCGCTCCAGGCGCTCGTCACCCTCAACGATCCGCAGTTCGTCGAGGCCGCCCGCACACTCGCCCAGCATGCGTTGAAGGAAGGCGGGTCGACCGACGAGAGCCGCGCGGCGTTTATCGCCGAGCGTCTGTTGGCCCGGCCGCTCCGGCCCGAGGAAAACCAGGTCGTTCAAGACTCGATCAAGAAGCTCGTCGACTACTACCGAGCGAATGCCAAGGACGCCCAGGAATTGATCGCCGTCGGCGAGTCGAAGCCAGATCCCACCGTCGACCCGTCGACCCTGGCTGCCTGGACGATGTTGACCAACGAATTGATGAACCTCGATGAAGTTCTGAACAAATAATCTGCGCAAGGGACGGCGACTGCCGACCGAACGGCAGGCCACCCTGCATGGGAGATACGCGATGAGCCTGGTCAACGAGTGGGTCCGGTCCGAGACTCGCCGCCAGTTTTTCAGCCGAGGCGCCAACGCTGTGGGCTACGCCGCGCTGGCATCGCTTCTGGGAACGAACAAGCTGCCAGCCGCGGCGATTCAAGGCGTTCCGGCCCCCAGGACGCCGATGACGCACTTCGCACCCAAGGCGAAGCAAGTCATTTACTTGCACATGGTCGGCGGGCCGCCGCAGATGGACCTGTACGACTACAAGCCGGTCATGAAGGAGTGGTACGACAAGGACCTTCCTGATTCGGTTCGAATGGGCCAACGGCTCACGACGATGACGTCAGGACAGAAGCGGTTTCCGATCGCCCCTTCGATGTTCAAGTTCGCCCAGCATGGCGAGAGCGGTATGTGGGTCTCCGAACTCCTTCCGCGCACGGCTAGCATGGTCGACGATATGTGCTTCATCCGAAGCATGAAGACCGACGCCATCAATCACGAGCCTGCGATTACCTACATGCAGACCGGGAACCAGGTGACTGGCCGGCCCTGCATCGGCTCTTGGGTCTCGTACGGTCTCGGGTCGTTGAACGATAATCTGCCGACGTTTGTCGTGCTCGTCGCCAAGCCCAGCAACACCGAGCAGGTCCAGGCGATCTCCGCGAGGCTCTGGTCAGCGGGCTACTTGTCGGGTGAGCATGCCGGAGTCTCATTCCGTTCCGGCGGCGATCCGATCCTCTACATCAACAACCCGCCGGGCGTTCCGTCCCAGGTGCGCCGGCAGACGCTGGACGGATTGAAGGCGCTCAACGAGATGAACTTCAAGACGGTCGGCGACCCCGAGACGCACACACGGATCGAACAGTATGAGCTCGCGTTCCGCATGCAGTCGAGCGTTCCCGAACTGACCGCCGTCGAAAATGAGCCGGCCTCAACGTATTCGTTCTACGGCGAGGAGGCCAAGAAGCCGGGGAGTTTCGCGCACACGGTCCTCCTGGCCCGACGGATGGTGGAGCGGGGCGTGCGCTTCGTGCAGGTCTATCACAACAACTGGGACACGCACGGCAACGTCGCCGGCCGGCTGCCGAGCCAGTGCAGGGACGTCGACCAGCCGTGCTGGGGACTGATTCAGGATCTCAAACAGCGCGGGATGCTCGACGAAACGCTAGTTATTTGGGGCGGCGAGTTCGGCCGGACGATCTATTCGCAGGGGGGACTTTCCACGTCCAATTACGGCCGCGACCATCACCCGCGGTGCTACACCATGTGGATGGCGGGCGGCGGCAGCCGTCCCGGTACGATCTACGGCGAGACGGATGATTTCTCGTACAACATCGTCAAGGACCCCGTCCACATTCACGACTTCCACGCGACGATCCTGCACCTGCTCGGCTTCGACCACGAGCGGTTCACCTACAAGTACCAGGGGCTCGACCAGCGCCTGACGGGAGTGGAACCGTCGAAGGTGATCAAGGCCCTGCTGGCGTGAGCGTGTTGATCGTTTCCTGACTGATGCGGCGTGGCCGCGACCCGTGAGGGCCGGTCATTGCCGGCCGATTCGTGGCCGGCAGTGACCGGCCCTCCAAAACACTCCGACCTTACCATCCGACTTCTCAAAGCGAGCACGCCGTGAATTTCGATCTGATTTTGAAGGGCGGCTGGGTGATCGACGGATGCGGTGGCCCTCCCTACCGCGCCGATCTCGGCGTGCTCGACGGCAAGGTCGCCGCCGTGGCCCGGCTCGATGAGGCCGCCGCAGCCATGGTCGTCGACGTCTCGGACCGTTACGTCGCGCCCGGGTTCATCGATACGCACGTCCACGGCGATGCCATGCTTCTGGCGGACCCAGTCCACTTGCCCGCCTTGCGCCAGGGGGTGACGACGTACATCCTCGGCCAGGACGGCAGCGCGTTCGCGCCGGCGTCCGCGGCGACGATGGACTACATGCGCCGCTACACCGCGGGATTCAACGGCAATCCGGACATCGACTATTGCTGGAACTCGGTCGATGAGTACCTTACCCACGTCGATCGGCGGACCGCGCTCAACGTCGCGTACTTGATCCCGAACGGCAACGTGCGCATGGAGGTCATGGGCATCGACGAGCGTCCGGCCACCGACGACGAGATCAAGGCCATGCAAGCCCTGGTCCGCCAGGGCATGGACGAGGGGGCAGTCGGCCTCTCGACGGGGCTCGACTACATCCCGAGCCGTTATGCGGACGCCCGCGAAATCGCCGCTCTGTGTTCGGTGATTGCCCCCGACGACGGTGTCTACGTCACGCACATGCGCGGGTATGGCCCAAGGGCCTCCGCGGGGATGCAGGAGGTTTATGAGATCACGCGTCTCTCCGGCGTGGCCTCCCACGTCTCGCACTACAATGGCCCCGCCGATCTGCTGATCCCGCTGATGGATCAAGGCCGGTCGATGGGCTTCGACCTGACGTTCGACACCTACCCGTACCTCGCCGGCAGCACCATCCTTGGCATGGTGGCGCTTCCGCCCTGGGTTCAGGCCGGCGGGATCGATGCGACCCTGGAACGCATGGCTGATCCCGCGGTACGGAAACGGCTCAACACCGATTGGTTTTCGAGCCCGACGCCCTACCCGCTGAATACCACGACGATCGCCATGACCGCAAACCCCGACTGGCGCTGGGCCGAGGGTCTGACCGTAACGGAAGCCGCCGCGCGCGCAAAAATGGCGCCCGGTGACTTCGTGTGCGAAAGCTTGCTTGCTTCGGGAATGGCCGTAGGCATCGTCGGCTTCCGCCATGGCGATCGCACGGACGAGGACCTACGGGCGATACTTCGCCACCCCGCGCACATGGCCGGCTCCGACGGCATTTTTCGCGGCGGGTTTCCCCATCCTCGCGGCTGGGGTGCCTTCGCCCGCTACCTTGGCCACCACACTCGTGAGCTCGGCGACTACACGTGGGCCGAATCGGTGACCCACCTCGCGACTCACGCAGCGCGGCGCTACCGGCTAACCGATCGCGGCCTGCTCCGTCCAGGCTTCGCGGCCGATATCGCAGTTTTCGACCCGGCGACCGTTACCGACCGCTCAACCTATGCGAGCGGCCGGACCCTGGCCGAAGGCGTCGACCACGTTCTGGTCAACGGCACACTTGTCCTGCATAATGGTGAACCTACAGGAGCAACCCCTGGACGAGCCTTGCGACGCGGATGATCATGGATCAAGAGGAATTTGCATGAATCCGACGTCCGGCGAGCCCGAAGAACGCATCATGCAGTGCATGGAGATCCGCGGCGGCAACCAGGCCGTCGAGGAGGCCGTCGCCATGCCGGGTCTCGACCTTTGGGTGTCTAGCCAACCGCACCAGGGAGCCATGGAAGGTGGTGATGTTCATTACATCTCGCTCTGCGGCGGCGGGCTGACCACGCGCCTGGTTGTCGCCGACATCTCGGGGCACGGCGAAAGCGTCGCTGAGTTCTCGACGTCGCTTCGGACGCTGATGCGGAAACATATTAACACGAAGAGCCAAATACGGTTTGTGGAGTCTCTGAATCAAGAATTCGCCGACCTGGCCCAGTGGCGGCGGTTCGCGACGGCGATCGTCGCGACCTACCTCGCAAGCGAACGAAGTTTGACCGTTTGCAACGCCGGCCACCCTCGCCCGCTTTGGTACCGCGCCACGGATCGGGAATGGGTCTTCATGCAAACCGGCGAGATGGCGCCAGGCAACCTGCCGTTCGGTATCGACGAACATTCGAGCTATCACCAGTTTGCCTTGACCCTGGCACCCGGCGATCTGGTGTTGATTTACACCGACGCCCTGACGGAGGCTTCCGATTCGTCGGGCCGTCTGTTCGGCGAAGACGGGCTCATCGCCCTGGCCCGTGGCCTCGAGCCGGGCAATCCGCGCACGTTCGGGCGTGCCATGCTGGCCGGCGTGGCCGCGCATCGCGGCGGTGAGCCGTTTGATGACGATACGACGTTGGTCGTGCTGCACCACAATGCGGAGGGCTCGCGGCGGCTGTCGGTGGGCGAGAAGCTCGACGTTTATGCGAAAGTGCTTAGGTTGAAATCCTATTGAATAGTAATAGCGGTCTTTGCGAGTGTGATGGGGCCGTTGACGTGAGCTGAAGAGGCTCATATTTCGGGGTGCTTGAAGTCACGATTGTTCGCCCGCAAGCCTGAGCACTGTTGCACGTGTTGCGTTGGAGATTCGAAATCCGTGTCTTTCGAGTCGGTCGACGGCGACTGTCATCGAAGGCAACATGCCGGCTTGCTTCGCGTCTAGCAAGAGTCCAAGTGTTCCCGTGATCCGCAAGCCGAGTGAAAGGGCAAACTGTCGGGCGACGCGATCATCGAGGACCGCGACGGCATCGCCGCATTCCATAGTTAACGCGATTACCTCAGTCTCGCCAGGTCCGAGAGTAATCGTGTCCGGCACAGGCGAACCACCCGACGGCGCACGAATCGTCAACCATCCGTGGGCGGCCAGGTCGGGCAAGTCGACCCCGATCGCGCGACCCGCTGCCAACTCGGTCGCGACCGCTGGCGGTACCAAAACGTGATTCAGAAGGGTGGGAAGAAGATCGAGTTGCCCGATCTGGTGAAGATACTGAATCGGAGACGTGTTCACCACATACTCAGCCAAGGCGCGTCTCCTGGGCGAGCTCGGCATCGCTGAGGTTGAACGTGTCGACACCGTAGTCGGCAAGCTTCTCCAGAAAGGCCGGCTTCGGAATGCCGGCCAGTCGAGCGGCTGCTCCGGATGAGAGCCGGCCGATCTCATAGAGTTTTACGGCGCCCGCCAACCGTAGTTCGTCCCCGAGTTGGTTCGGGGTCATTCCGAGCGCCAACAGCGTTTCATCGGGGACCGTCACCGTGATCTGGCTCATGATCTTGCCCTCCAGGGCCCTGGCTGATCCCGCTTTTCGGCCTCGTGGCGCACTACTCGGGTCAGTTGAGGATCTCCAGCTTCGGCATCTTCGGCGTCTTGATGTTCTGAATACTGATCTGCGCCGCGAGCTGTTCCACGACCCCCAACAAATACGGCCGTGACGGCGAACCAGGGCTGAGCGCCTCCTGGATCTTCCCCTCGTCGCCCCGTTCGCGGACGAGGATGTTGAGGGGCACCTCCCCGAGGAACGGCACGCCGAGCTGTTCGGCACGCTGGCGTGCTCCGCCACGGCCGAACAAATACACTCGCTCATCGCCCGCTGCGCCGAAGAATCCCGGTTCCGCAACGGCCGTTTTGGCCTTGGGCCCGCCCCGTTCGGAAAGGTACGCGGCAATGTCGAAGAAGCTCATGTTCTCGACCATTCCGAGCATCGGAATCTTCAACTGCCGGAACATCGTGACCGCCCTCGTCGCATCAAGCAGCGCCACCTCTTGCGGCGTGCAAACCACGACGGCCCCCGTGAGGGGCAGGGCTTGTGCGAGGGTCAGCGGTACATCGCCCGTGCCGGGCGGGAGGTCGATCACCAGGTAGTCCAGATCGCCCCAATCCACCTGGTGCAAGAACTGGGTGATCACGCCGTGGAGCATCGGCCCGCGCATGATCACGGCCTTCTCGGGTTCGAGCAGGAAACCCATCGACATGAGCCGCAGGCCCGCAGCCTCGATCGGCTGGATGCGTTCTCCGCGCGCCATCGGCCGGCCCGAGGCCCCGACGAGGTGGGGGATCGATGGCCCATACACGTCCGCGTCCATCAAGCCGACCCGCGAACCGTACGACTGGAGGCCGAACGCGATCGCCGCCGCCATCGTCGATTTGCCAACGCCTCCCTTGCCCGAGCCCACGGCGATCACGTTCTTCACGCCGGGAATATCGCCTTTCTCCGTAATCCCCTTCCCGCGCACGTCTGCACTCATCGTAATCGCGTAATTCAACTCGGTCCCGAGCCGGCTGGTCAGCGCGGTGCGGACGTCGCTCTCGATTTTTGCCTTCAGTGGGCAGGCTGGCGTCGTCAGGTTCACCGTCAGCGAAACGGTGTCCGCCGAGACCTGAATGTTCCGGATCATCCCCAGGTCGACGAGATCCCGGCCGAGGTCCGGATCCTTGACGCCCTTGAGGGCATTGAGCACGTCTTGTTCAGTCAGACTCGAAGACGACTTGCCAAACATCGCTGTCATTCCTGGGGTTCTTGCGAGCGAACGGTGAGCTTCAAGGAAAAGTTATGCGCAGGACCGTTCAACCAACCCTAAACGCATGGAAGTGAAGGATTTATCTCCCTCCCCCACAAGGGGGGAGGGAGTAACAATGTTCCTGTGTTCCCATGATTCATGACGACTTGAACGGTGTTGGAGTCAATCGCGGAGGGGCGGACAATTCGGCCAGCAACGGGGCGAGCCAGTTCCAGGGCTCCGGTTCGGGTTCGGGTGGAACCTCACGAGCCCAACCCTGGCTTTCGTTCCGCTGCCGTGCCAGCGGGATCCAGCGCATCAGGAGTGTTGCGACCACAGGAGGCGGCGCGACGCCTGAGATCACGTGCGTCGCTCCGAGCTCCCGCGCCAGCGGTGCGACGCCTTCCTGACGCTCCGGATCGATGACCAGCACGAGCGCGTTCGGAGCCGCCTGGATCGCTCGATCGAGATCCTCCAGACCCGCGCGAGGCCGATGCCCCAGGTCGATCAGCACGATCGGGCATGACGTCCCCACCAGCGCCGAGGTCAGGTTGGCCGATGATCGCGACTCGAGCCAACGCAGGGACCAGCCCTGCAAGCGAGAGCGCAAATGCCTGGACCAGTATCCCATGCGCTCGTGGAGGATGACCGGCAGGCTCGCCACGTTGGAACAACCTCGATCGGCGGAGAACGAATCGATCCCAAAACCCCCAACGGCCCAGACCACACCCTCATTCTAGCAGCGAGATCCCGCCGGGGCGAGGTATGTTCGTCCGGTGACAGGGGTTTCGGTGCGAGCGCAACCTTTGGACCTCAGCTCGCGGATTCGGCTCCGCTTGTCTCCGCGATTTCGCAGGGGGTACAATCCTGTTGGCAACACTCTCCCGGTTCGGCGCACGGTTGAAGCGTCGAATGAATGCGGGAACCCTTGCCTCGAGGCGCTCCAAGTCCATGTCCGACCGCGATTATTACGACGTCCTGGGTGTACCGCGCGATGCGACCCCGGAAGCCATCAAGAAAGCGTACCGTACGCTCGCGCGCAAACATCACCCCGATGTGAATCCCGGTGACAAGAAGGCCGAGGCTCGTTTCAAAGAGACGCAGGCGGCCTACGACGTCCTTTCGGACCCGGAAAAGCGTGCGTCGTACGACCGGTTCGGCCACGCGGCGTTCGAGCACATGGGGGCCGCAGGACCCCGCGCAGGGGCATCGGAGTGGGCGGCGAGGGCTGCGGGGCCAGGCCAAGGGTACGAGAACATCGACTTCAGCCAGTTCTTCGGCCCCGGTGCAATGCAGGACGAAGGCGAAGCTGGGGGGATCTTCGAGGACCTCATCAATCGCGTTCGAGGCGGTCGCGCGGGGAGACGCCACGGCGGTCCCCGTCCCGGTCGGTCAATGGAGGCGCAGCTCACGATTCCGTTCCTAACGGCCGCGCGAGGCGGCGAGACGACCATCGAAGTCCAGCGCGCCGAGGGACGCCGCGAAAGCCTCGTCGTCAAGATTCCCGCCGGCATCGAGTCGGGTGCCAAACTGCGACTGCGGGGCCAGGGGGAACCCGGCGAAAAGGGCGCACCGTCGGGAGATCTTACGATTCAGGTCACCGTCGAGCCGCACCCTTACTTCACCCGAGACGGCAGGAACCTCTCGGTCGAGGTGCCGATCACCTTGGCTGAGGCGATCCTCGGCGCCAAGGTCGATGTGCCGGCATTGAGCGGGATGAAGTCGTTGACCATCCCCCCCGGCAGTTCGAGCGGATTGAAGCTCCGGCTGCGAGGGCAGGGGATCGCCGCGTCCGGCGGGAAGCCGGAAGGCGACTTGTTCGTTGTGCTCAAGGTCGTGGTACCCAAGTCCGTGGACGAGGCGAGCCAAAAGCTCATCCGCGATTTCGCCGAGCGGAATCCTCAGAATCCTCGCCAGGGGGTTTGGTGAGCCGGCACGAGCGCAAGCCTGAGGAACTCCAGCGATGACGAGCCGCATGATCATCCCCCGCGACGAAGCCGCTCGGCACCTCGCGGTCTCCACCCAGGTCCTGGTGCGCTATGAAACGCGCGGGCTGGTCCACACCGTGCGAGAAGGAGCGGTCGAAGGCTACGAGCCCACCGAGATTCGACGGCTTTGGACCATCGTGAGCTGTCAGCGCGAGCTGGGGATCAACCTCGCGGGCGTCGAAGCCATCCTCAAACTTCGCGACGAACTGACCGCCGTGCATCAGCGCCTGGACGCGTTCACTCGGGAACTCCGTGAGGCGCTGGAGGCCGAGCCGCCTGCGGACTCGGATGCCTGAACCTCGCCGGAACTGGCTGCGTCGGTTACTGGATCGGCCCGACGCTCGACCGCGCGTGCGACGAGCCGTTGGCTCGTTGCTCGGCACGGTGGTGGTGAGCATCGGGGCGATCGGCGTCCTGATGATCTGGCACCTGTCGCGCCGCGCGCGCTTGATCCGTGATAATCTGAGACCCCCGAAGCCCGTCCGTCTTCCGGAGATCGGTCCCGCGGCTCCAACCGATCCCAGCGAGTCCTGACCATGACCCAGCCTGCCACGTTCCGCCGGCACGAGCGCTTGACGGACGCGCGCGACTTTCAGCGCGTGTTCGACCGCCGGCGCTCGGCCTCGGATGGGAAGATCGTCGTTCACGCCGCTGAGAACGGTCTGGACTACCCGCGGCTTGGACTTTCCGTGGGGCGCAAAAAGATCCGTCGCGCTCACGACCGGAACCACTTCAAACGCCTGGTGCGCGAAGCGTTCCGTCTGAGCAAGGCCGAGCTTCCCGTCGGCTTCGATTTCGTCGTCAGTCCGAAGGGTTCGGCAAAGCTGAACTTCCAGGAAACGCGCCAGACCCTCCCGGCCCTCGCCCAGTCCATCGCACGGCGGATCGGCGTGCGGCCGATAAAGGCTCCGTCATGACGTTCGCACCCTTGCAGTGGCTGAGCCGCCTTCTGGTCGCCGTGCTGGTTCTGTTGGTCCGAATTTACCAGGTAACACTTGGCCCCCTGATCAACGCGTTCGGGCCGGTGTGCCGGTTTCAGCCGACGTGCAGCCGCTACATGATTGGTGCGTTACAGAAGTACGGCCCGATCAAGGGCTTGTGGAAAGGGACGGGGCGGTTGCTGAGATGCCATCCGTGGAACCCGGGCGGCCTTGATCCGCCATGAAGACAAGATTCGTGGTCGGAATTCCGCGCGACGCCCGAGGTTCGTGGGAGCATGGCGACGGATGACACCAGACGAACGCGTGCTCGACGCCCTACGCTATTTCCGCAACGTAGGCGCCGAGTTGCACGAGCTTCGAAAGCACGCAAGCCTTGCGGATGACGGCGCAGTCGGAGCGAACGAAGTACTCGCTGCGTTAAAGCGGGCCGAAGTCGAGGGCACCGTCTTCTCCGTGGGGCGGAAATGGTTTGTCGCGCGTTCAAGCTCCCACGTCCGAGGACCAGCCTATCCCGCGGAATGGAAACCGGAGGACAGTTGGATCTTGCTCGCGTTCCTCTACTGCGAACCGGATGTCACCTGCACACTGTCCCAGATCGTGGCCGTCGCCGATTTCATCGATCACGCGATCCCAACGATCGAGGAAATGCACGGCGCCTTGAACCGTCTCAAGAGCGGTGGTCTGATTCAGGTACGGAAAGGCGGATTCGCGGCAACTCCGAAAGCGCGAGCGCTCTTTGCCAAGGTTACGAAGCGTTGGAAGAGAGCTGTTCAAACTCAACGCAAGGGCCTGGCGCGAATCCTCGTATGCCCGTGCTGTGGCATCGAACTGCGGAGAATCGATTGGGCGGTGACGTTAACTCGGCAGCAGTACAGTGAGGCGATCGAGTCGTACGTCGGCGTGTTCCGAAAAAACGATGAGCGAGCTCAGCATGGATAGCCGAGTCGCGTTGAGAATTTGGCGTCGCGTAACAGTTTTCTCGTCCTCTTCCTTCCGAAAGACGTTACCCGACGGTGCAATCTCGTGGCCCTTTCAGGGCCATGCGCGCCTTCTAGAAACGACGGAACGCCCAACGCCATCCACCGCGACTCTTCAACTTCCCAGTTGCGGACGGGAGTGGGGATTACGGAGCGTCGGGCTCCGAGAAGTACCAGCCTACTTTCCGCAGGTCGCGCTCTGAATATCGTTGAATTTCCAACTCTCTTTCTGCCAAGGGCTTACGACGACACGCACTTAGTGTGCTTCCGTCTATGTCGCAAATATGGAGCGGGGATTATATCGCCGAACTCATTGTGGCATAAAGACTAACGGAGCGTAATCGTCCGCGACCTGCGGAAAGTGGGTACCAGCGTTTCGGCGAGCGCCGGGCCAAGAACGCCAACGCTCCCGCCGGAAGCGTGCGCGTCGCGCCAGTGATGGCTCGCACCGGACGCGTGGCCGCGTCGGGCTTACGGACAGAGGCCCGATGAAAGCTCGCCGGTCGCTCGACCGGCACCGTGGTGGGCTCGGAAACGGCGATGTCCGCGGCGCTGACGCTCGTACGAGTCATCACAACTGCCGGCGACAGCGTGTCCAGCAAGAACGTCGCGAAGGTCGTTCCTGAAAGCGCATCGCCAGCCTTGGTTGCCGAGATGCCTTGAAGTGAAAACAAATAGACCGTGTTATTTCGCAGCGATCCTGTCGGCACGATGATGAGCTGGTCCGTATTCGGGTTGAACGCCACCTTGGCGTTCACGGGCACGTCGGCATACTGCCCCGCTCTACGTTCAGCGCTGCCGGTCTGCGAGATGAGCATCGCCGAGAACCGGTTCAGCGACGAAAGGTTGATTGCCTCGCTGAACTGCACGGCGCCGTAGCCCATCGGCAGGTTCCAGACCCTACCGTCAGGCGGGACGGTACTCAACACCTTCAGCGGCGACGTCCCCGCGCCAACGCCCGGTCCGCTGACCGTAAACGACGTGACATAGGGATTCGCCAGCGCCGTCCCGGGCACGGAGAACTTCTGATCATCGGTCACATCCGTGCTCACCGACACGAAGTAGATCGCGCCGGGAGTTAGCGCGGTTTCCGGCGTCAAGTATGCCGACTGCGTGGTCGGACTGTACGCCACCGCCGCCGGGAGCGCTCCCACGACACCTTTCTGGAAGAGTTGCACCGTACTCGTGTTGATCGTGTACGTGCTCATCGGCTTGCTGAACCGGATGCCGATCGTATCCGGCTGGGGAATCTGGTTGTTGTTGATGACGACTGACCCGCTCTCCGCAGTAACTCTTGTGACGGTCGGTGCCGACGAGCTGGTCAACGGGCGATACTCGAACGACGTGAACACCGTGCCCGGATCCCCCGCGATGTCGGTGGACAGCGGATCGCCGAACGCGTCGCTCACGTTGTTCACCGAGATCAGATAAATGTCCGTTGCCAGCGGCTGTTTGGGCGTCAGCGTAATCGTCGAGTTGCCGTTGCTGTTGACGTGGTACACGGCGGTTCCGGGAAGCGGGAGGTCGCCTGCATCGATCCCGCTGGGGGCCGACCAGAACACATCCGTAGCTTTCTGCGTCGCCTGACCGTCGGGGCCGCTCGGAATGACCATCACGGCGAACGGCGAGCTCGCCAGCCCCGTGCCGTTGCTCTTGTCCGGTACCAGGCCGGCGAGGCTACGGTTGAACGTGACCACGATGTCAGCAGGCGCGCCGGTCATGAAGTTCGATGTGGGGCTGATGCTGACGACACGCAACGGTGTGGTCACGGTCGTCGTGGCGTGCGCAGCGGCGGGCGTGGGCTGGACGGCGCCAGCGTTGTCGGTCGCGATGGAGTAGAACCCATAGTGATGTCCGTACGCACCATGAAATGTGACCGTCGTTCGCGTCGTATTGGTCATCCAGGCGGTGAAGGGAGCGCCGTCATCGGAAACGAACACGGTGTAGGACGCGATGCCGGAGCCTCCGGTGTAGTCCGTGCCGGACCAGCCCACCGCGAAGCTGGTACCGACGGCGGCCGGCAAGGCGGCGACACTGCCTGTCGGCGCGGGAGTGACCAGGTCCAGACTCCCCGCATTGAGTGTCGCGGTGAAACTCGGGCTAACGCCTGTAAACGTGGTGAAGTTGCCCGAGGCCTGGCCGAACGTCATGACCTTGTAGTCCTGACCTGGCGAGGGCGTGAAGCCGCTGGCGAGCACGACGCCGAGCGTTCCTGCAAGTGACGCCGTTTGGGCGACGGCCAATTGGCCGAACATCCCGCTCGCGGGCGTGCCGCTGATCTGGATGTCGAGCGTGCCGCCGGACGTTTGGCTGAACCCGCTGGCGAGAGCGAGCGCCGCACCGGGGCCGAGCGTGAGGCTGCCGCTGTTCGCGGAGAGTCCGCTCAGGGCGGTGATGGCGGCTCCCGTGCCGCTCAGCGTGATATTCGCGGCGTTGGTGGCGACTGACGTGCCGTTGGGGAACTTCAGCGCCGCACCGTTGAGCGCGATCCACGTGCCAGCGTTCAGCGTTGTGCCCGAAACCTGAGTGATGGAATTCGGCGCCAGGCTGAGCGTTTTGGAATCCGCCTCGATCGCGCCCGTGTTGGAGAGTACGCCGTTGATGGCGAGCGTCGAGGTGCCCGACCCCTGCGTCTTGCGAATCGTCCCGGCATTCTGAACCGCGACTGTTCCGCCCAGGGAATTGTCGATGCCCGAGTCCGATTCGAGCAAGTACGACGCTCCGGACTCGTTCTTCAGTGTCGTGGCAGTCACGTTGTCGCTGTGCAGGCCGAGGTTGCCGCTACCGGTCTGGATAAGGGTGCCGAAGTTGTCGAGGACGCCATCGTTCTCGAAGACCTTATCCGCCGAGCCGGTCAGGTTGATCACGCCCTGGGTGGTCAGGGTTCCCTGCGAGCTGCTGATCGCACCGCCCGTCCACTGGAAGGTGTTGCCGGCGAAATTCACCGTCAACCCCGCTCCGCCGACGTTTACCTGTCCGCCGCTGAGCGCCACGGTACCGGTCGCGGTGCCTGTCAACGTCCCGCCGAACGTGGTGGTCTGGCCGCCGGTGAGGTCGACCGTTGCGCCGGGCGACGCGTTGAGTGTGGTGTTGCCGATGTAGGTGCCGCCCGCGAGTGCCACGGTCGTTCCCTGCCCGACGTTGACGGTCGTTCCGGTCAAGGTACCGCTGTTTTGGAGTGTGACCGTCAGCGACGTGGACTGAGGTGCGTTGATCGTGGCGCCCAACGTCCCCGCGGCGGGCAAGCTGACGAGTGTGCCGCCGATCGTCACGCTCGTGCCGTTGGTGATCGGGATGTTTCCGGCTGTGAGGACCGGCAGGCTCAACGCACCTCCGCCGCTTACTTGCACGCTCGGACCATTGACAACCGTCAGCGCCGGCAGTGTGTCGGAGCCGCCGGTGATCGCCAGGCTGCCGCCGGTGAAGGTCGTCCAGGTGTCCCCCACGTGGGCGTTCGAGCCGTCGAGCGTGACGTTGACGGCGCTGAGCGTGGCCAAGGCCCCGTCGAGCAGCGTGCCGCCGTTGGTGACCTGGATGGACGAGTTCTTGTCGAAGGGGACGCTGAACCCCTGGAACGTGGTCGTCGCCGACAGGTCGATCTGGCTGCCCGCGCCGTCACTGGTGAATTGAACGGGTCCACTGAGCGTGGTAACGGCACCCAGCCCGACGTGGCCGCCGGCGAGTGCGTTGACGATGATGCGCGACGTGCCGGTCGTGCTGTCGGCGCTGAGCGTCGTCAGTGAGGGGAACGAGAGTGTGCTGCCACTGCCAGACACTTGCAGAGTCGGCTGCTCATTGGGCGACTCGACGTAACTCGTCACTGCCGGCAGCGCAACCTGGGCGCCGCCGCTGATCACGAAGCCATCGTTCAGGATGTTCGCCAGGTTGGTGAACGCGAGCGTCCCGCCGGTGACATTCACACCGGCGTTGGACAGGGTCGTCCACTGACTGGTGGCGATTGTACCGGTTCCATCGAGGCTAACGTTCACCTGAGGCAGGCTTGTCAAGGCACCGTCCAGGAAAGTGCCGCTGTTGGTGACCTGGATGGACGAGTCCTTGTCGAAAGGGGTGTTGAACCCCTGGTAGCTCGTGACCTTGGGCAGGTCGATCTCGCTCCCCGAGCCGTCGCTTGTGAACTGGACGGGCCCGGAAAGCGTGATCACGGCCCCAAGGCCGATGTGGCCGCCCGCGCCCGCGCTGACCACCGTGCGTGCGCTGCCGCTGGTGGTGTCCGCGCTGAGCGTCATCAGCGCAGGAAACGACAATGAACTTCCGCTGCCGGAAGCTTGCAACGTCGACTGCGCGGCGGGCGACTCGACGTAGCTGCTGACCGCTGGGAGCGCGACCTGGGCCCCGCCGCTGACCGCGACATTATCGTTGAGGATGTTGGACAGACTGGTGAACACGGGCGTGCCGCCCGTGACGGTCACGCTCCCGTTGGTAAGTGTGGTCCACTGGCTGGTGGCGATCGTGCCGGTCCCGTCCAGGCTGACGTTTACCTGGGACAGACTCGTCAAGGCACCGTCCAGGAGGGTGCCGCTGTTGGTAACCTCAAGGAGCGAATCCTTGTCGAAGGGGATGTTAAACCCTTGGTAGCTGGTCGCCTTGGACAGGTCGATCTGGCTCCCGGTACCGTCGCTGGTGAACTGAACGGGCCCGGTGAGTGTTGTCACGGCCCCCAGCCCGACGTGGCCGCCGGCGAGGCTATTGACGATGATGCGCGAGTTGCCGGTGGTGGTATCGGCGCTCAGCGTGGTGAGTGCGGGGAGGCTCAGTGAACTTCCGCTGCCGGACGCCTGTAGCGTTGGCTGCGCGTTGGGCGACTCCACGTAGCTTGCCAAGGTCGGCAAACCGAGCGTGGCCCCGCCTGCGGCGAAGAGACTCGCATTCGACACCGTGGTTGTGCTGTTGGCCGTCAGCGTTGTCCCCGAACCCGTCGCAGTCAACGATCCCCCCACCATGGTGAGGGGACCGCTCAACGTCGAGCTTCCCGCGGTGACCGTCAACGAGCCTCCCGCGATCGAGAGCGTATCGTTGCTGCCCGTTGTTACACTTTGCACCTGGATGGTGTCGCCCGACTGAACCGTGATGGTCGCGGCTCCCGCGGTGCTAATGACGGCCGTGTCACCCGTCCCCGGCACGTTGCCGGTGCTCCAGTTCGCGCCGACGTCCCAGTTGCCGCCGTTGGGGTTCATCCAGGTGACCGCGGCGAGCAGGGCGCGCAGTTCCAGTGAATCGAATTGTGGATTCCAACGACGACGAAACCGCGACGAGAGGCGGCAGACCCCTCGCGGCGGCCGCGGCGCACACCTGTGGCAACTCATGTCGATGCCCTCGACTCGGGTTCAAATCCTTGAACGGTGCTCGCCCGTCGTGGCGAAAAACGCGATATCCAGGGTCCAAGGACCCATCCCATGGCCAGGGCGCGCAGACCGACGGCCATGGATCTGACTACAATCCAATATTACTCCACGCTAAGGAAAGAGACGTCGCGGCTTGCATGAATTTGAGCTTCAGGTTCGCGCTGCGTTTAGTGAAAAAGCGGTCTGACCAGGGAGCATATTAATCTAGTTAAATAGCAAATTTAAGATCCATTAAGAGAGAGCACGCATCTTTTGGTCTGAGCCCGCCGCGTTGCGTTGTATTGCCGCAAGTCCGGTCTCCACAAGGGCTTCACGCTACATTGCGAGGCCATTGGATGCACGCTGGGCGGCAACCCATGAGCGGCGTAGGTTGTCGAACTCTTGACGAGACAAGATTTTGCCTCCGTTTCAAAAATCGTGATCGGATTCAGCATCTTCGCGGCATAGTAGTGCAGAACGCCTCTCACCCCGTTTAGGTTCCAGGCTGCGAACGATGGCTAAAATGTATCTGCGCGCGATCTTGCCCCAAATTCACCACCTCTTCACGGGAGGGCAAACGGGTGGACTGTCCGACGGCGTGCTGCTGAGTCGTTATCGCGCGACACGCGATGAGGATGCGTTTTCCACGCTCGTCGCACGCCACGGGCCGATGGTTCTCGGGGTCTGCGGCAGCATCGTGCACGACGAAATCCAGGCGGAGGATGCTTTTCAGGCGGTGTTCCTCATTCTGGTCCAGAAGGCGAATGCGATTCGCGTTGATGATTCGCTCGGCGGCTGGCTCCATGAGGTCGCCTACCGCGTTTCGAAGCACCTGAGCGTCGACACCGCCAGACGCAACACGCGGGAACAGCGTATGGGGGCGCTGTTTGATATGCAAGTGCGAGTAACTTCCCAGTTGCATCCCCAACTCGCACAGCTTCACGAGGAAATCGCCCGCTTACCGGTCGCGCTGCGCCAGGCCCTGGTGCTTTGCCTGCTCGAAGGCAAAACCCAGGTTGAAGCGGCCCAGGAAATCGGCTGTGGCGAGGCGACGGTTCGTCGGCGGCTCAGTGCGGCGCGCGACCGTCTCCAGAAACGTCTCAAGACCGATCCGGATGAGTCGGGGCAACTTGTCGCACCGCTGGCCGCACTTTCACCGCACCTGCTCCAATCGACCACCCAGGTCGCCAAAGGGATGCTCACCCCACTGGCTGCAGCCGTTCTCAAGGAAATGACAGGAGGTCAAGTCATGAAGGTTGTTGTACTGATGATATTGTTCGGGCTCACGATTGCCGGGGCGACCGTGGCCCTCGGCTCCAGGCCCGAAGCACCCGCGGCCCCGCCCGCGCCGTCGCAACAACCCCGAGGCGTCGACGCGGTCGCGGCCGTGCCCGCACAAGATCCTGAGCCAGATCCGATCGCGCGTTTGATCCCCGACGAAGACGACATCGAATCCCACCCCGAGAAGTGGGGCCAGGTCGACATCGTCGGGCGCGTGCTGGATGCGAACAGCAATCCGGTCCCCAACGCGGTGATTTATCGACGCGATCGGCGCATGCTTGCACCGGAACGGAAGGCCGTGACCGGCGCCGACGGGCGTTTCCGCTTCCAAACCAAACGCAAGCTCGGCCCGAGGAAGTCCGCAAACATGCCAGGGCCGCAGCCGAAGGTGACGACGCTGCCGGACGGCAGTACGCTGACCGTCCTTGAGTCGCCCGACCGCCGCGGTGCGCCTCATACCGACGAGGACGAGATCAAGCAGGCCAGGCCGTGGCTTCTTGCCGTAGCGCCCGGGCATGGCTTTGGCACGCCGGAATCCGGCGACGGCCTCACGATCAAACTCGCGCCCGAAGAGCCAATTCGTGGCCGGCTCATTGGCCCTGATGGCAAGCCCGTCGCCGGCGCACGCATTCGGGTGCGTAACGTCAATTGGCCGCGCTGCAAGGGCGACCCCCTCATGGAGCTCGAAGACGACCGCGTGACCTGGCAACCGCGCGAAATTCCACCCGGCGACGGGCTCTCCGCCTGGCTCGAAGAGGTCAAAAACGCCGGCGAGGTCAATGCCTACCTTCGGTCGCTGGGGATGTTCATCAGCCTGATCGACTACGGCCGCCTGGGCGACCGTCCGTCGGTCTATGCTCCCTTAATTCCGGCTGTCACCAGCAATGCGGAAGGGACATTCACGCTCCTCGGCGTGGGTAAGAATCGTATGGTCGAGCTCTATATCGACGGGTTTCCGAACCTCGCGTCGGAACTCATCACGGTGGTCACACGACGGCTTGACGACCCCATTCACGTCTCGATGTATTCCGAAGAAACTCGCAAGTTGGTCGTCAACCCGCGGCCGGATCTCGTTGTGTACGGCAGCACGTTCGAGTGCAAACTCCAGCGCGGGCGGACGATCGAGGGTGTAATCATCGACAAAACGACCGGCAAACCCGTCGAGGGTGCGAAGTTCCTCTCGCGGGACGTGAGCACCGTGGAGTACCCCGGCTTTGATCGATTTTTCACAACGACGGACAAGGCCGGCCGCTTCCGCATCGAAAGCTATCCGCTCCGTGATAACGCCTTTTTCCAGGTGGAGCCGCCCAAAAAACAGCCGTACTTTGGGAGCAACCTGACGCTCGAAATCAAACCCAGTGATGAGCCGATGCAAGTGTCCATTAAGCTTGCGAAGGGCGTCTGGATCACCGGGCGCATTTACGACGAGGCCACCGGTAAGGGCGACTGGGGCGGTTCCGCGGAATATCATGCTTTTCGAGACAACCCTTACCTGAAAGCCGACCTGAAGGACGGCGTTCACCCCGCGTTCGACGACGATTCGCACGCCGAGAGCAACGGAACTTTCCGGATTCGCGGCTATCCCGGGCGCGGGATCGTCAGCGGCGGAG
Source organism: Singulisphaera sp. (assembly GCA_027451445.1). GTDB lineage: Bacteria > Planctomycetota > Planctomycetia > Isosphaerales > Isosphaeraceae > DAIDJG01. The sequence goes on along the minus strand of DAIDJG010000123.1, from coordinate 1,602 downwards.
GCGGCGACGAGTATCTCTATGGCGTTGGTTTCGAAAAGATCAAGGGTTTGAAGCAAGACGACAACTCCGAATCGCTCTACGACGCGCTTGGTTTTAACGTCTGCCTTCGCAATACGACCGTTGAAGTGAATATTCCGGAAGGCGTGGACGAGTTCAAATGCGACATCCCTTTGAGGAAGGGGAAGTCACGACTCGTCCACGTCATTGGGCCCGATGGCCAACCGCGCAACAGGATCGAGGCCAGCGGCGTTGGCAACCAGATTCAGAATCCCATGGAGGAGATTGAGCAGTCTTCCTTCAATGTCACGAACCTCTATCCGGGCGAGCGCAGGGAGGTGGTGGCGCGTTATGTTCCCAACAAGTGGACGGGGATGGCGGTTGTCACCGAAGAGGGCGATGAACCGGTCACGCTCAAACTTCAGCCCTGGGCGACGCTCACTGGGCGTCTCGTCGACGACGCGGGCAAGCCGCTCTTTCGTGGCCTGCAAATCATGCTCGAGGATTACAAACTGCCGTTGCATACCCTGAACGGCCACGAATACGACAAGGAGCAGTTCGCGATCGAGCCCGATCGCCGATTCAAACTCGAAGGGCTGGTACCGGGCGCGAAATACCGCCTGGAGGTGCTCAAGGAAAGTGTTCAAGTACTGGGCGACCTAACCGACGATTTCACGCTCAACCCCGGCGAAAACCGGGACCTGGGCGATGTTCGGATCAAGAAGTCGAAGGACTGACCCGCAGACAACTGACTGCGAGATGCTCGATGTTCTGGCCAGGCATGGAAGATGACGTCGGACTAACGATCGGTCTGCGGCCCATCGAAACACGCATCGGCCCGACCCGGTGGTCCCTGCGCAATCGTCTTTATAAAGTCCCGGTTTTGTGCCTGGCCAGTTTCTTCAGGTTCTGCAGCATCGAGGTGAAGTGGATCGCCGAGCAGGTCGCTAATTCTTGCGGCCTACTCGGCACGAGCCCGGTGTGGCCCAGGTGCCGATGATTGTGCAGACAGACAGGCGATGAAACCCGCCAATTATTCCCTCGACGCACAGGTCCAATGGCACGAAGCAACCATGGTGCAAATTCGTTGTCAACTCAACTCAATAATCGTGCGGGAACTTGGGACGCGCCTGGGTACTGGCTTCTGTTTGCGCATAGACTTGGTGTCTGCACCGAGATGGTTTAACCCGAGGCGCGTCGTACGCCATCCCACGACCCCAGCCACCTTGTGTGGCTGGTGAAGCAGGTCGCAGGCTAGACGCGTTGCATGAGCACATACGACCCCACCCGCCTTGTGCGGGTGGTGAAGAAGGTCTGTGGCTAGAGAACGACCTCGAGCCCAACGATGTACCTCCGCGCAGTCACCCGTCTCTAGCCAGTGGCCTCCTTCACCACCCGCACAAGGCGGGTGGGGTGTGCGCCTGTAATTGCATCGAATCAGCAGGGTGCAAGTCCTTGCCGGGATGTTCTGGCATCCCGTAACCAAAGGTAACTGCGTCGCCGCGAGGCGGGGTGGAGAGCAACTGGAGGTGAACGATCAGTCCGAAACGCAAGTGAACTCGATTCGGCACTCCGTCGTGGCGAGCCTGCACCCCATAGGCGAAG
>DAIDJG010000122.1 GCA_027451445.1 Singulisphaera sp. | reverse complement strand
CCACTTGCGTACCAGAGAGAGGGCGTTCATGGGTTGGCTCCGAAGGGAGTGTTTCTATCCCTTCTACGCACGCTCATGAACGTCCGCCTTTCCCTACCCGCAAAAGTGTCGGGTCACCAGCTTCCCAAGGGGGGGAGTTATTTGGCTTCTCTGCCGAATAGCGGCACGCGACAACCTTGTACGCGACCCAAATGTCGTCCACATTCAACGAGCTCTCTAAGCCTTGGCGGATCGCGAACGACAGAAGGCTTGGCCCTGCGCGCCTCGCGGATTAGACTGGAACCTTCGTTCTTCCGCAACCAGGCCGCTTGCCTCTTTTGGGCTCGGATCGCATCGTCATGGACATCCTGGGAATCGGCACCGACATCGTCGAGTGTCCCCGAATCGGCAAGATGATCGAGCAGCACGGCGAACTCTTCCTGCGCCGGGTGTACACCGAGCGAGAGATCCGTTACTGCCAGGCGCGCAAGCATGCGATCGAGCATTTCGCCGGGCGCTGGGCGGCCAAGGAGGCGATCCTGAAGGCCCTGGGCTCAGGGTGGAGCCGGGGCGTTGCGTGGACTGACGTTGAGGTCAGAAACAACCCGGGGGGACAGCCGAAGGTGCTGGTGTGCGGCGGCGCCAAGGAAGTGGCGCTGCAGAAAGGGATCGGCGACATCCTCATTTCCATCTCGCATTGCCGGACGTATGCGACGGCTTATGCGGTGGCAGTCGGGACGAATGGAAGTAAGATCCGCCCGAGTGGGGAGCCCGAGGCGGAGTCGAAGGAGAGTTGAGCGACCGGCTTAACACTTGAACGCGTCTACTTCCAATCGGGACTGCCGACGAAATTCGTCATCGGAAGGGGTAAGATCACGCGATTCGTGCCGTCCGGATCGATCAGCTCGATCCGGCATGTGCCGGGCTCGCGAACCAAAGCACCTGTTTCCGTGATCGGGTAAATCGACAGGGCCAATCGCTTCCCGTCCGGCGACCAGCAGACTTCGGGGTGGGTACCGTCGATCTGGTACACTTTGCGCGCGTTGCACCCGTCTGCATCGGCGATCCAGACACTGAGCGATTTCTCGCCGGGCTCGTGATGTAAATAGGTGATGCTCCGACCATCTGGCGAGATGCGGGGACCTCGGTTGTCGCCGTTCGTGGTGAGTCGCCGAGAATCGCTCCCATCGAGCTGCATCCTGTAGATGTGCCGGCCCTGCTCACGCGGGTGCCGCATGGACGTCGTCGCGACCCACTGCCCGTCGAGCGACCAGTCCTCGACGTATTCGGTCGGTGGCAGCGCGAGCGCGGTCCGGTCGGTGCGATCGGCGTTGATTCGCCATGTTACGATCCGCCACTCCTTGCCATCGCGGGGCGAGGACTCGATGGCCGCGATCAGGAGTTGCTTGCCGTCCGCTGACCAGACGGCCGCGCCGGCTCCCTCGAACAATCGTGTTGACTGTGACGGTCGACGCCGGTCGAAGAGGGTGAACGAATCCTGGGAAGTCAGGACCACGCGCTGACCGTCGGGCGCGACGCGAACCCAGTTCCGGCCGTGCGCGCCGATCGGTTCCGATTCCCCCGTCTCGGGATCGACCGCCAGAACGCCCTGGTTCACCATGACGAAGATCCGTCCCGCAGATGCGCGGCGAGCATCCTGACCGGCCGCCGTGCCCGCAAGCACAAAACTCGCCACCACGCATCGAAGCCAGGCGCTGCACGACATCGTTCTCGCGCTCCTCTCTTAATCCCGACAGTTGTCGGAGGGACTGCTCCGAGTATCCGAAAGACCGGGAAAAAACGCAAGGACTTGTTGAGTCGAATGCAGGACGGGGCGCGGGAAGCGCTTCGTTCTCATGAGCCGTGAGGACATCTCAAGCAATTTGCAGTGTTCTCCATGCGATTATCGCCTCCACAATGTATACTGGTGTGGAAGCAACCCGATGAATCGTTCACCTTGATTGCGCGATTTTCGCGGGACGACGATCGTCCAGGCACCAGGGAATCCACTCCAATGATCCGATATTCGTATGAGACGCCGCGGTGTTTTCGTCGAGAAAACACGCGCCGCCGAGCCATTAGACCGACCGTCGAGGGGCTCGATGAGCGCGTTGTTCTGAGCGCACTGACCGTCGATCCGGGATCCGTCCTGATCTCGGTCGTGCCGACTGACACAACGATCCACAACATCCCGCTGACAGATCCCGGTGGGGGCGGACTGTACGGCGGCAACAGCAATGTCCCGCCGCCGCCCTTGCTCGAGGCCGCGATCGCCGGGGCGAATCGAATCCAGCCTCTGGGTCAGAATGGCAAGCCGTCGCCGAAGGGGAGGACGGGCGTTATCGTGATTGGCGAGTCGGTGACCCGGCTGGGGTTCGCCGGTCTGCCGAGACACCTTCGCGCCAATCGCGGTGCGATCGCGCCGGGCGTCGCGTTTGCCTACGGCGCCCAGGACGGAGTGGTCGCCCAGAACTGGTCGCAGCCCGGCAAGCCGTGGTCGGTGTTGGCCTCCGACGTTCATCACGCAGGACTTTCGAACCGGCAGGTCCAGGTGCTTCTCCTCGACAGCACCATTGCGAACCCGTGGCGGTTCGGTCCAAACTGGCAAGGCGTTTACCAGGGGATGCTGACCAACATCGTCCGGATCGCCGAATCCCAGTATCCGAACCTTCGTTTGGTGTACATTTCGTCGGATTACTATGCCGGCTACACGAACGGGTCCGAGGCCCAGGCGGAACCTTACGCCTACGATACCGGGCTCGTGGTGCGCAACCTGGTGCTTTCCCAGGTACAGGGGGGCACATACACCCCGCTCCTGAGGGGGACGCCGATCCTCTGGGGACCCTATCTCTGGGCGGACGGCCAAACGCCTCGGGCCGTGGACGGTTTGACCTGGAACCCCGGAGATTATCTGCCGGGGGGCATCCACGAGACGCCTGCCGGACAGGCGAAGTACTCCGGGGTTATCTATTCGTTCTTGACGCACGACGTGACGGCCTCGAGGTGGTTCCTGCGGCACTCGTCGTGACGTCGGTGAATCGATCCGGACAGGGCTTCTTGGCGTGTGTGGGCTCGCCGTCGCCTTCGGACCCATAGGCCGGTTCGAAGGCGGGAGCGAGTTCTCGCATTCGATTGACATTGGTGTTTACACCGTGGTTTTTTGCCGCCGAAGGAAGTGAATCTCCCTCGTTCCCAGCCCTCCGTGGGAATGCCGTCCCCGACGCTCTGCGTCTCTTTGACCCGGGGAAATGCGGCCGCAGGAGCGGCCAAGACAGCATTCCCACGCGGGAGCGTGGGAACGAGGGATTTCCACCTGATTCGCCTAACGAAACGATGTGTAGATGCTAGCGCTCCATCGCCGTCGGACCGAAACCGCCGCGTCGATTCACTGGGATTGGATCGGTGGGTCCACTTCGTTAGCATGGATGGAATGACGCGGCGCGCTCGAGGCGCAAGCCGTTACCTTCGATTCAACCGGGATTCCCGACAGGTTTGCCACGATGTCGCACGACACGAATGAACTTCACATGCGTTCGGATACCATCAAGCGAGGCGCCTCACGCGCGGCCCATCGCAGCCTGTTGCGGGCGACGGGGGTCGGCGAGAACGACTGGAACAAGCCGTTTATCGCGATCTGCAACAGCCACGTCGACATCATCCCCGGACACGTCCATTTGCAGGTGGTCGGGAACTTTGTCAAGGAATGCGTCCGCGCGGCCGGTGGGGTGCCGTTTCTGTTCAACACGATCGGCGTCGATGACGGCATCGCCATGGGGCACGCGGGGATGAAGTTCTCGCTGCCGTCCCGCGAGCTGATCGCTGACTCCGTCGAGACGATGATCGAGGCGCACCGGTTCGACGGGATGATCTGCATCCCGAACTGCGACAAGATCGTGCCCGGCATGTTCATGGGTGCGATGCGGGTGAACATCCCGACGGTCTTCGTCTCCGGCGGCCCGATGGAGGCGGGGAAGACCGAGAGCGGGAAGACGGTCGACCTGATCGATGCGTTCGTCGCGGGCGTGCAACATCAGAATGGAAAGATCAGCGACGCGCAACTCGACGAAATCGAGAAGGCGGCGTGCCCGACGTGCGGAAGCTGCTCCGGGATGTTTACCGCCAACAGCATGAACTGCCTGGCGGAAGCGATCGGGATGGCACTCCCCGGGAACGGGACGATCCTCGCGACTTCGGCCGATCGCAAGGCCCTCTACGAACGGGCCGCGAAGCGCATCGTGGCCATGGCCCGGGAATTTGGCCGAGTCGGTCCGGGGCACGGTCTGCTCCCGCGCGAGATCGCCACAGCCGCCGCGTTTGATAACGCCATGATCCTCGATATGGCGATGGGCGGGAGCACGAACACCGTCCTGCACATCCTGGCGATTGCGCATGAGGCGGGTGTGCCGTTCACGTTGAAGCGGATCGATGAGCTGAGCAAGCGGACGCCGAACATCTGCAAGGTGAGCCCGTCGAGCTCGTACCACATCGAAGACGTCGCACGGGCGGGCGGCATCCACGGGATCCTGGGCGAAGTGGCGAGGGGCTGCCCCGGGCTGCTCGACCTGAGTTGCATGACGGTGAGCGGCAAGACCCTGGGCGAAAACATCGCTGAGTTCGACGTGCGGGGCAGTTCCGCTGTTGCGCTGGCGCAGTCACTGACACGAATCCGGCCGGGCGGCGAGCGGACGAGTGAGGCGTGGACCGTGCCGAGCGTGGCGTCGGAAGCACGGTCGCAGGCGGCGGGACTGGCCGTTCTGGATTCCGAGGGCGAAGCGGACTCCAGTTCGGGTGGAGGCAATGGCAACGGAGCGGACGATGGTTTCGACCCGTACGATGTGATCCGGCCGGTCGAGCGGGCCTACTCAAAGACGGGCGGCCTGACCATGTTGCACGGCAACCTCGCCCCCGATGGCGCCGTGGTGAAGACGGCGGGCGTCGATCCGAAAATGCTTCGGCACTCGGGGCCCGCGGTGATTTTTGAGAGCGAGGAAGACGCATATAACGGCATCGTCTTTGGCAAGGTCAAGGCGGGCGACGTCGTGGTCATCCGGGGCGAAGGACCCAAGGGCGGACCGGGCATGCAGGAAATGCTCGCCCCCACGACCGCGATCAAAGGTGTTGGTTTGGGCGACAAGTGCGCCCTGGTGACCGATGGGCGCTTTTCGGGCGGGACGGCCGGTGCGTCGATCGGCCACGTCAGCCCTGAGGCCGCCGTGGGGGGGCCGATCGGCTTGCTCCAGCCGGGTGACCTAGTTGAGATCGACATCCCGGCCGGCACGTTGAACGTTCGGCTCAGTGACGAGGAGCTGAAGGCGCGACGGGCGGCGTGGAAGGCCCCGGCTCCCAAGTATACTCGCGGTTACCTGGCCAAGTACGCGGCGATGGCGACGAGCGCGTCGACGGGGGCGATTCTCAAATGGGA
>DAIDJG010000121.1 GCA_027451445.1 Singulisphaera sp. | reverse complement strand
GCGAGCGAGGTCGGCCGAGCATCCAAAGCCGCAGGGGAGATCGCAGGGAGGCGACTCGTGCGTACGGGCATGCAGTGTTATTCTACTCGAAATCCGGAGAACGCACTGCATTTTGTGACGCAGGCCAAAGTACAGAACATGCGTTGTGGGTACGACTCAAAAGAAACCTGAAGATCTGGGGTTGGAAAACACCGCCGCGAGAGCGACTCGCTCGGACTCGACGAGTTCAGAAGGAGAGACCCGTCCTTATCCCCCATACCTATCTCACCCCAATTGTCCCGGAGACGGGTGTCGCGGTCAAGAAGCGATAGCGCGATATCGTGGATTGTGTCGTCTCCGTCGAGGAGTGAAGCGCAACTTATGACTGACGCGGCTTTCAGCGACTCGGGGGACGATGAGCACGGCCCTCCAGTCCTCACGCCAACTTCAGACGAGGTCGTTCGCCATTTTGTGGAGCACTGGGGCATGATGGCGCGCGCGTGGGGCATCAATGCCACGATGGGTGAACTCTTCGCGCTCCTCTATATCACAGGGACGGATTGGACGGCCGACGGTTTGCGCGAATGGCTCAGGATTTCGCGAGGAAATGTGAGTATGAACCTCAGGGAATTGATCGCCTGGGGCGTTGTCCACAAGGTCCATAGGCAGGGACAGCGAAAGGAGTTTTATCGCGCCGAGTCGAACGTTTGGACGCTTTTCCGTCGAATCCTGGGCGAGCGAAAACGCAGGGAGCTCGACCCGACCTTGAGCGTTCTCGACCGCACCTTCGACCTGGTGAGCGACGATTCCACACAGCAGGCAATCCTCGATCGGATCACGTCCCTCCGACAGTTCTTCGGACTGATCGATGCGCTATCCACTCGGCTCTTGACCCTCGACGCGGCGGACCTGGCGGATCTCCGCCAGCTGTTCGACTCCGTGGAAGAGTCCAAACCCGGCCTGTGAGATGTCGCTCCCTCCATGCCATTCGGGAGTGACGCATGGAATCAGAGCGCGTTTTGCCCTAAACTGAGTGCTGATCAGGCCTCGGCTCATCTTATACGTATCGGCTGATGAGGCTTGTCGCCGAGAGCATGGAGCCGAGGTCGTCCCCAGTGAATGGCGCGGTTCGTGTTGACGGATCGTAATCCCGTCTCTCTTCGAGTGGAGCCCGTGTATGAGTTCAGTGGCGGAGGAACCGTATCGGGAAGGTTTGGAGGGCGTGATCGCCAACGAGACGGCGATCGCCAACCTCGAAGGCCGGGAAGGGTCAGGCGGGCTTGAATATCGCGGCTATCGGATTGAGGATCTCGCGGGAAACGTTTCCTACGAAGAGACCGCGTTTCTGCTGCTGCACGGTGACTTGCCGACCCGCGCGCAACTGCGTGAATTCGACTCCCGCCTGCGCGCGTCGCGGGACCTGCCAGCACCTCTGGTGCAACTGTTTCGGGAGATTCCCGAAACGGCACATCCCATGGATGTGATCCGCACGTCGGTGAGCGTTTTGGCCCACTTTGATCCCGATGTCAATGCGCCGCCGACCGATCACGCGGCGAACGTGCGGAAGGCCGAGCGGCTCGTCGCGCAGATGCCGACGGCCGTGGCGTTTCGGGAGCGGATCGTCAATGGAAACGCGCCGATCGCGCCCCGGGCGGATCTTGACCACGCAGCAAACTTCCTGAACATGGTCAACGGGAAGATGCCGTCACCGACGATGTCGAGTGCGTTCGATCTCTCGCTCGTGCTTTATACAGAGCATGAGCTGAATGCGTCGACATTCTCGGCACGCGTGACCGTTTCGACACTGTCCGACCTGCACTCCGGCATCGTGGCCGCGATCGGCACGTTGAAGGGGCCGCTGCACGGAGGGGCCAACGAGGAGGCCTGGAAGGTGCTCGAGGAGGTCGGTTCACCGGAGAACGCGCTGAAGTGGATTGAGGATGCCCTTGCTCAGAAACGCAGAATTATGGGTTTTGGCCATCGCGTCTACAAGACGGGCGATCCTCGTTCCAGGATCCTGAAACCGCACTGTGCGGCACTGGCGGCCGAAATCGGTGATGATCGTTGGGAGCGGATCGCCGAACCGATCGAGCAAATTGTCACGACGCAAAAGCACTTGCCGCCGAACGTCGACTGGCCGAGCGCCCGGCTCTACCATTATATGGGGTTGGACATCGACCTCTACACACCGATCTTCGCCATGGCGCGCGTCGCGGGGTGGGCGGCCCACATCATCGAGCAGCTCGATCATAACCGGCTGATGCGTCCTCGAGCGCGTTACATCGGACCCCCGAACCGACCGGTGAAGCCCCTCGATGCACGTTAACCGGAGAGCCGTCGGGATTCCGCTCGAATGACGTTGTGTTCAATGAAGAGAGCCCCCGGGTCCTGTCCCGGGGGCTCTCTTCGTTTCGAGGATCGCCCGTTTCATGGCGCTTCCTTGGGCGTTTCCTCAGTCTTTACTGGTTGTCCGGCTTGTCCATGGCGTCGGGCGGATTGTCTTCGGCCTTCTTCTCGGCAGGCGCGCCCTCGCCGGCGGGCTTTGCGCCTGCACCCGCCTGGCGGGCTCGGGTGAGGGTCTTCATGGAGTTGGCATCATAGGCTTCAACACGTCCCTCGACCGGCGCGGTAAACCGCCAGCCGAGGTACGAGAGTAGCCTTTCGAGCGGGAGCAGGCGAACGCCGTTCAAACGTGCTTCCCGCTGCGCCTCGGACTTCTTCTGAAGGAATTCCTTGTTCTCGGTGGATTCTTCCTTGTATTTCCCAAACACCTCACGGAGTGGCATCCGCTCGTCCAGGATGTACCAGGTGTCCTTGGCGGTCAGCTTGCCCGATTCCTTACCAGCCTCGGGAGGCGGAAGGTCGTAATCGACGATCCCACCAGCGGCCCGGATCATGCGCTTGAGGTCTTCGCGGTCATCCTTGCCGTCCCGGTTCATGTCCATCTTGCCGACGAGCGCGAACCGCATCGGCTCATTGGGCGACCACGCCGCGGAGTAGACGATATCACCCACCGAGATCGGACGGATGGGGCTCTTGGTCTCCGTAATGCGGGCAATGCTGTAACTGTCACCCACCCAAATGAACTCGATCGTGCCCTTGGGTTTCTCCGTCGGAATGCCCGGGGAGTTTTTGTCGAAGATCGTCATGCTCATCTGGGGCCGCAGTCCGGTCGAGCGAGTGAGATTAGTGCGGATCTCGCCCTTCAAGTTGTCGACGTAAGTCACATACCCATCGGGAACGTCGAGCACGACCTCGTTTTTCGATACCTGTTCGCGAAGGTCGCGAATCTGGAGCAGGAGTTGCTCGATGCGCTTGTCGGAGTCTTCCTTGTTCTGGCGGATCTGGGTGGTGAGCGTGGCGATCTGGTTGGCCTGGTTGTTGATCTCGGTCTGATACTGGTCGACCTTCTTCAACAAATCACCGCGCTGGGTGACGTGGTCATCGTGCTCAGCCTGAAGGTCCGCCTGGGCCTTCTTGGTGGCCTCCGTCTGCGCGTTGATCGACTCCTGGCTGATCGAGTTCGAAGCTTCGAGCTTCCGCTTCGTCTGGCTCAGCGCCATCGACAGGGCCGTCATCTCGACCTCGACGTTTTCGAGGATGTCGGCGAGGCGCGACGTCGTCGAAAGGAAGGTTTTGTTGGGCTCGGTCGTATATTCCTGCACAAGCCGCTTGACAGTATTCTTCGCCTGATCGACATCTGGCCCGGTTACGCCGCTCTGCTGGGCCTTGGCCACGACGGCATCAACCTTGGCCTGAATTCCAATGACTTTCTCGTCGAGCTTCTTCTGCTCGGCCTTGATCTCCGCTTTTGCGGGATCAATTTCTTCGGCACGTGTACCGATGGATTTGCGATACTCATCGCGCTCGTTTTGCAAGTCGGCGGCAATCTTCTGGGCGTTGCGCACCTTCTCTTGCGCCGCCGCTTCCTGCGCGACGGCCTTGTCGTAGGACGAGTAGAGGAAGTAGCACGTGACGGCGAGAATCACCGTGAGTGACACAAATGCCGCCACGGCAATCTTGAGCCCTTGCGATTCGTTGCTGGGTGCTGCCATGGTGAAAGACCCCCTCCGGCGGAACGGCTAGTGCTCGGGGCGCGCTGGCGCCGCCGGTTTTCCTGTAATATGCCACACGGCCTGGGAGATGTCGGACGCGAAGTGCAGATTCCTCCCCAATCCGACGACGTGGAGTGGGCAACCTGCTCTGAAGAATTCGATTTGACTGATTGTAAGCCCTGTCAGTGTAAGGGTCAAACAGAATGACGCCTCCTCTGGCGGCTTGACAGCGGGGTGTACCCGCGCTAAGGTTGGGAACGCTCAAGGGCATTCCACAATCGGCTTTTGTGGAGTGATGGTCGCGCTCTGCGCTCAGGATTGGCTATCTGTAACCATACTCCTTCCCTCCGGTGGTTGACTCCCCTCTGCGACCCCTCTCCCGGACGCTCCAACCCGATTAGACGATGAAACCTCGTCCAACGTTCTACATTCTGGACGCTTTTTCTCTGATTTATCAGGTCTTTCATGCAATCCCGTTGATGACCGGTCCGGCGGGCCAGCCGACGCAGGCGGTTTTCGGGATCTTTCGGGACTTGCAGAATCTCATTCGGAATCGCAAACCCGACTACCTCGCCGCCGCGTTCGACGGGCCGGGGCGGGTCTTTCGTTCGGACCTTTTCCCTGAGTACAAGGCGCAGCGGGCGGCGATGCCCGAGGATCTCGTGCCGCAGATCGCGGTCGTCCAGCGAGTTTTCGAGGGGTTCAAGGTTCCTGTACTGGTCTACGACGGCATGGAAGCCGACGACGTGATTGCAACCCTGGCGCGTCGCGGTGAGGAGCGCGGGCTCGATGTTCTGATCTGCACCGCGGACAAGGACGCGCGTCAATTGATCGGCGATCATATCCGCGTGCTCAACCTGCGCAACCAGAAGCTCCTTGACCGCGATGTCCTGAAGGCTGATTGGGGCGTGGCGCCGAGCCAGGTCGTCGACCTGCTGGCGCTCACAGGTGACACGTCCGACAACGTCCCCGGCGTTCCTGGGATCGGTCTGAAAACGGGTGCCAAGCTGCTGGAGGAATTCGGCACGCTCGAGAACCTGCTTGCAAACGCGGACAAGGTTTCCGGAGCGAAGCGGAAGGAGAACCTCCGAGATTTCGCCGACGCTGCGCGGCTGGCACAAAAGCTCATCACGCTCCGCGACGATCTGCCTCTGCAACTTGACTGGGACGCGCTCAAGCTGACACCGTTTGACGCCAAGGCGCTACGAACGCTGTGTGTGGAGTGCGGTTTCCACACCTTCCTCAACGAAATCGGGCCCGAGGCGGCCGAGCCGGCCGTCTGGGAGGCGAACTACCGCACGATCGATACGCCGGAGCTGCTTCAGGAATTTGTCGCTGAGCTCGAGAAGCAGCCTCGGTTCTGTCTCGACACGGAGACGACCGATGTCGACCCGCTACGGGCCGATCCGGTGGGCCTATCGTTTTCGTGGAAAGCGGGCGAGGCGTATTACCTTCCGGTCAAGGCGCCGATCTGGTGCAAACAACTCGATCCGCGTTCGACCGTCGAAGCCCTCCGACCAGCGTTGACCAATCCAGCGACGGAGAAGATCGGTCAGAACATCAAGTACGATATGCACGTTCTCGAGCGGCTTGGGATTGAGCTCGCCGGGCCGATCACGGACACAATGGTCCTGAGCTATCTGCTGGAGAGCGGCGAGCGGAATCACGACCTCGACCAACTCTCCCAGCGCTTCCTCAATCACAAGATGATCCCGATTACCGACCTGATCGGCAAGGCGGGCAAGAAACAGACGACGATGGACCAGGTTGAGGTGTCGAGGGTGGCCGAATACGCGGGCGAGGACGCCGACGCGACCTGGCAGCTCGAGGGGATTCTTGCCCCGAAGGTGCGGGACGAACAACTGTGGGACCTCTACGCCAACCTCGAACGACCCTTGATCTCCGTTCTTGCACACATGGAGTCGGCGGGGATCAAGGTGGATGTGCCTCTATTGAAGCGGCTCTCGAAGGAGTTCGGCGAGCGACTGGACTCGATCGAAAACGAGATCTACTCCATTGCCGGCAAGCCGTTCAATATTGCGTCCACGCCACAGCTCCGCGATGTGCTTTACGTTCAGCTCAAGCTGCCGGTTCTCCAAAAGACCCCCGGCGGCGAGGCGAGCACCAAGGACGAAGTGCTTGAAGAACTTGCACTGCTGCATCCCCTGCCCCGGCACTTGAGGGAGCATCGCCAGCTCTCGAAACTCAAGAGCACCTACCTCGATGCTCTCCCAGGGCTCGTGCATCCCGGCGATGGACGCGTTCATGCGTCGTTCAATCAGGGCGTGGCGGCGACCGGCCGTCTCAGCTCGAGCGACCCGAATTTGCAAAACATCCCGGTTCGCACTGAGGATGGCCGGCAGATCCGGCAAGCGTTCGTGGCCGGTTTTCCTGGCTGGTCACTGCTAACCGCCGATTATTCTCAGATCGAGCTCCGGGTCCTGGCTCACTATTCGGGCGATCCCTCGCTCGCGAGTGCGTTCGCACAGGATCACGATATTCACGCGGCCGTCGCAGCGCGGATCTTCCGGGTGGCCGAAGCCGAAGTCACTTCGGAGCAGCGAAACGTTGCCAAGACCGTGAATTTCGGCGTGCTCTACGGCCAGAGCGCCTACGGGTTGTCGAAGGTCCTGGGGATCAAGCAGTCCGAGGCGAACGAGTTCATCGAGTCCTATTTCCGTGAATATGCCGGTGTCGATGCATTCATCACGCGCACGCTCGAAGCCGCGAAATCCTCGGGGCGCGTCGAGACCATCCTCGGCCGGCGCCGACCGATCAATGGCATCGCCAACACCACCGGTCACGATCGCAATCAGGCGGAGCGAACCGCCGTCAACACCGTGATCCAGGGGTCTGCCGCGGACCTCATCAAGAGCGCGATGATCGCCGTCGATCGGCGCATCCGAGCGGCTGGGCTCAAAGCCCGAATGCTGTTGCAGATTCATGATGAGCTCGTTTTCGAGGCGCCGGACGATGAGATGCCAGAATTGGTCAAACTGGTTCGTGAGGCCATGACCACGGCATTAGATTTGAAGGTCCCTCTTAAGGTCGATCTCGGTGTGGGGCCGAATTGGCTTGATGTGGTCACGGTTGAATAAGGACAACGGCCTCACAGTGCGTCGACACGAATCGAATTGCTCACCGTATGGAAATTCGGGTGGATTGCGGGCGAATTACATTGCAGTGGGAACGAAGATCGCGTATAAAGAGGACTAACGACCGCAGTCGATCCGCTCTCGAATCCATCATGACCCCCATCGTGCTTCCGGCTTACCCTTTCTCACGGCCGGTGCGAGCCGCTTGAGGCTTCGGGTAAAGGCGGAACGAGTCACCCCGGGAACCCACCTAAAGACGACCCGTAACCCACAGATGGGACACAGTACCGCCTCTGCCTCGTGACGCCGTCACGTGGCCTCCTTTCTGGGTGTGTCCCATCCCATCGAATGCGGTGAGTGACACTCTCGCCGAAATGTCTTTGCCGAGAACTCTCGCCCGAGCCGTTCGTCCCCAGAAAGCGACGGCATTCTGCGCCCTCCCGCCGTGCGGAAGTCAGTGATGTATTGAGTGACCGAGTGATCTTTATGGCTCGAACGAATCGAACAGAGCACGCCCCCGAGCGCAAGCCCCGGTCAGGCCGTTGGAAGCACGGGTCGATACCCGTGTTAGGGCTGATCGGTGCGATCGGCGCTGGTAAGAGCTCGGTGGCATCCAAGCTGGCGGAACGGGGTGCGCTCGTGCTCGACGCGGATGCCATCGGTCATGCGCTGCTCGATCAGCGCCCGGCCCGGGAGCAGGTCGTTGCGCGTTTCGGCCCGGCGGTGCTGGATCGAACGCGTGAAGCGGATGCGCCTCCGGCGATTGATCGGCGCGCTCTTGGGGCGATCGTATTCGCCGATCGTAACGCCCTGAAAGCCCTGGAAACCATTCTTCACCCCCGGATGCGGCGAACCTTCGGAAAAGCCATCGAGCGCGCCGTCCGCCGCGGCAAAGCGAGCGCCGTTGTGCTCGACGCGGCGATTCTGCTCGAGAAAGGCTGGGAGGCGCTCTGCGACCTGGTCGTTTTTGTCGATGCACCCGACGACCAGCGACTCGCACGGCTGACCGCCCACCGCGGTTGGACCGAGTCGGATCTTCGTGCCCGCGAAGCGGCCCAGTGGCCGGTCGTTGAGAAACGTCGCCGCGCTGACATGGTCGTGACCAACGATGGCGACCTGGCGGCGATCGAAGCGGGAGTGGAGCGTCTCTGGTCGGATGTATCCAAGTTCCGTCCTCCTCGCCCCGCGCGTCAGTCTTCGGCCGGAGTTGAGCCGCCGAATTCGGCCCCGCGTCCTGCCATTCCCTCCTCCCGCGCGGCGAGGCGCCCGGGAGGGCGCCGGGTCACTCCGCGCAAAGGTTTTCCGTCTTGAGGTGTGTTTCCATTTGCGACCGCTTTTGTTGTGTCTCATTTACAAATAGATCTGTTGACCGGTCCACGGATGTCAAGCACCCGAGCCTTCGGGTCGCTGGCTCCGAGCGTTCGCCAGGAGGACTGACGTCGCGTGGTCGGCCCCGCCAGAGCCCGATCTTGGGCTCCAGCAAGCGTCTTCATCGTTAGTTTGAACCAGGAGATTCGATTGCCATGGCCAATGAGACTCGCCCCCGCCGGGAGTCCTCCAGCACATCCCGCATGCGTAAGCCCGGTCCCGTGACCCCGGGAAACTCGGCCCCCATCTCACCGGTCGCCGATGAGCACGGTCCGAACTCTCTCACGTCGTCTGCTTCCTCCATGGACGGTCATGAGTCCGGCCCTCCGATCACTAATGACTATCGCGAACGCGAGCGTATCGAGCGGGAACCGTACCGCGACGAGCGTCCGGCCGATCGCGAACCGATTCGTTTTAGCCGCGACCGTGATCGCGACCGCGATCGTGAACCGGTTCGCGACCGTGAACCCGTTCGTGACCGCGAGCCGGTCCGCGAGCGTGAATTCGGCCTGGGGATCCGCGAACGCCTGGCCCGTGACCGCGCTGATCGTGAGCCGGGCCCGCTTGCCCGCGAACGGGAGCGTGGCGAGCGGGAAGCTCCGCCGGCTCCGCGCGACCGGGACCGTGAGCCGGTTCGTGAGCGGGAATACACCCCCCGGCCTGAGCGGGAGCCCGTAGGCTCGGTCGCTGAGACGTCGGCAGGTGGGTTCGCTGGACTTCCCTCGGATGACGACGAGGACATTTTCGGCGACGCGGCAATCCACGACCGCTACGAAGACATCAAGCGGGGTGAGATTCATCTCACCGAGCTGCAAAAAATGACGATGCCGCAGCTCATCCGCACGGCGAAGTCTGAGGGCGTCTCCGAATACACCGGGTTGAAGAAGCAGGACCTGATCTTCAAGATCCTCAAGGAGCGGGTCAAGCAAAACGGCCTCATGTTCGGTGAGGGCACCCTGGAAGTTCTTCCCGACGGGTTCGGCTTCCTCCGGAGCCCCGACTATAACTACCTGCCCTGCCCTGACGACATTTATGTCTCGCCGAGCCAGATTCGTCGCTTCGGTCTGAAGACCGGCGCTATCGTGGCGGGCCAGATCCGTCCGCCCAAGGAAAACGAGCGGTATTTCGCGCTCCTGCGGGTCGAGGCGATCAACTACGAAGATCCCGATAAGCTCAGTGAAAAGGTCGGCTTCGACGACCTCACGCCGCTCCATCCGCAGGGTCGGATTCAGCTCGAAACCGCGTCAGACGAGCTGAATATGCGGGTCGTCGACATGGTCACGCCGATCGGCAAAGGCCAGCGCGGGCTGATCGTGGCGCCCCCTCGTACGGGAAAGACAATCCTGCTCCAGAAGGTTGCGAACAGCATCCTGAGCAATCATCCCGACACCTACGTGATCGTCCTGCTCATCGACGAACGGCCGGAAGAAGTCACCGAAATGGAGCGGACGGTCAAAGGACCGACCGCCGAGGTGATCAGCTCGACGTTCGACGAACCGGCGAGCCGCCACATTCAGGTGGCCGAGATGGTGATCGAGAAGGCCAAGCGCATGGTGGAATTCGGGAAGGACGTCGTGATCCTCCTCGACTCCATCACCCGCCTCGCCCGTGCCTACAACACCGAAGCGCCTCACTCGGGCAAGATCCTCACCGGCGGTATCGACGCCTCGGCGCTCCAGAAGCCGAAGCGGTTCTTTGGTGCGGCTCGCAAAATCGAAGAGGCGGGCAGCCTCACGATCCTCGCGACGGCGCTCATCGACACCGGCAGCCGCATGGACGACGTGATCTTCGAGGAGTTCAAGGGCACCGGTAACATGGAGCTCCACCTCGATCGTCGCCTCGTCGACAAGCGCATCTGGCCGGCGATTGACGTGAACCGCTCCGGCACGCGACGCGAGGAGTACCTGATGGATGCGGAAGAGCTGCGCCGCGTCTGGATTCTGCGACGCGTACTCAATGACATGAACCCCGTCGAAGCGATGGAACTGCTCACGGGCCGCATGCGGAAATCGAAGTCGAACGCCGAGTTCCTCATGAGCATGAACCTCTCCTGAGCATGGCAAGTGCGTCGGTGGCAAGGAACAGACAAGCAGATGGCAACGGCCCTTCCATGATGGGCCGTCTGCCATCTGTCTTTTGACGCGCTGACTCAAGCGCCGATTGATTGGCTCTGACGAAGGCTCGCGCGGAGCGAGGGAGCGGCACGGTGGATGGAACCACCCGGCGGGTACCGGAATTCGACGCGCTGCGAGGTATCGCTGCGGTCGGGGTCGTCGTTTATCACTACTCGTACCCTGGCCCGTGGTATCACCGTCTCTTTTATGTCGGAGGCAGTTCGCTGGAACTGTTCTTCGTTCTCTCCGGCTACCTGATCACCGGAATCATCCTCCAGCATCAGTCCGGCCGCAGCTTCTTCCTTACCTTCTATGCCCGGCGCGCGTTGCGGATCTGGCCGATCTACTACCTGTCTCTGTTCGCGATCGCGGCCGCAGCATGGATGAAGCCGGGTTTGTTTCCGATGGATGGATTCTGGAACCACCTGACGTACACGCAGAACATCCAGTTCTACCGTTTTCGTGAACCGCCTTTGTTCGCGTACCCGCTCCATCACACATGGTCGCTGGCTGTCGAGGAACAGTTTTATCTGATCTGGCCGTTGCTCGTGATCGTGGCGGGGAGGAAACGGCTCGTCCCGCTCGCTCTGGCGTGCATCGGGTGTGGGGTCGCCGCAAGGGTTTGCGGCTTCAGTCCGCGGATTCTCCTGGCCCGGTGTGACGGGTTTGCGCTGGGAGCGCTGCTGGCCGTTCTCCTCGATGCTAAAGCACACAGCAAACATCCCACCGCGTCATTGAGCCGCCTTTTCACGATCACGTCCTGCGCCGCGTTGCTCGCGCTGACGTTGGGCATGTGGATACTCGGCGAGTCGCCGTTCAACATCGAGGGACCGTTCTCCTCGTTGAGCATTTTGGCAACGGCGGTCCTCTTCTTCGGTCTCATCGGCCTCGTTTCTCTAAACGCGGGTCAGCTTGCGCTGAGGCCGCTCCGAAGCGAATGGTTGTGCGATCTCGGCCGGATCAGCTATGGGGTCTACCTTTACCACCTGCCCATGATGATCTTTGCAGAGCGTGCGGCGGCTCGGCTCGGTTATCATTCGCAGCTCGGGATTCGTGCCCTTGGCGTTTTCACGACGATTCTCCTTGCGGCTTTGTCGTGGGTGCTGATCGAGCAGCCTTGCCTTCGACTCAAGGATCGGATTGGTTATCAAGAAAGGCCGACGAGGGGAGCGCGGGTGAACAGCCGCGCGGGTCGGGATGTCGGCAGATCGCGTTCCGGTTCCCCTCAAGGGATCACAAAACATGTCTAACGCCGCGATCATTCCTCAGTCGTTTTGGTTCCGAGTTGCCCTGCAATGCCCTCGGCGCGATGGAATGCCGCAGACGAAAGGCCGGCTTCTCGACCTTCCGGACACGTGCCGCCTGCCCACGCTCAGCCTGCTCGAGGGACGTGAGCCCTGGGCGGAAGTGCGCGTGGCCTGGAATCCGCAGGGGTTGGGGGTCGCGATTGAGGTTACGGGTAAGTCCGGACCGCTGACCGTTGACGAGGGACTCACCGTCACCGATGGGTTTCAGATCTGGGTTGACACGCGCGACACGAGAAACGTAGCGCGAGCGACCCGATTCTGTCATCGCTTCTCTGGCCGCCTGCGGCCGGGGTCGTCCAGAACGGGGCCCCGTCTCGAAATCGTCCCGAGACCGATCGCCAGGGCCGTCGCAGACGCGCCGCTGTGTGATCCGGACCTCTTGCAAACGCGCGCCGAGCGAAAACGCGACGGTTGGCTGGGCGAGTTGTTTATCCCCGCCGAAGCGCTCAACGGTTTTGATCCCGATACGAATCGCCGGTTGGGTTTTGCGTACCAGGTCTCGGACCCCAATCGGGAGGACCAGTTCCTGGGCGTTGGGCGGGACTTCCCGATCGGCGAGAATCCCAGCCTCTGGGCTACCCTCGAGCTGCGCGATTCAGGGTGAGCTTGGCTCAATCCCCCCAGGCGCGATAATCTGAGAGGAACTCTCGTTGCGGAGTGGACATTGCCACTCGGCGTTCGCCTTCCGGCCGATCATGAAAGACCGATCTCATGTCTCAAGACAAGCCCCGTAATCGCTTCTCCGCTCCGAACGCCATTGATGACGCCCTCGACGCGGCCATGAAGGCACCCCAGCCGAAACCGACCTCCGAGGTGTCCTTCAAGCGCCAATGGGACGCCGACCTGGAGGCGGAGATGGAAGCCGCCCTCGAAGGCTTCGACGCCTCGAACTACGGGCTCGACACGCCTCGTACACGGGCTGAGGACCGGAAACACGTCCCGAAGTCCGAACGCGGTCAGGAGGGCCGTCCCGGTCTCCGTGAAGGGAAGGTTGTCAGTATCCGCGGCAAGAGCGTCTTCGTCGACCTGGGGGGAAAGAGCGAAGGCGTGATCCCCGTCGAGCAATTCGAGGGTAAGCTTCCCAACCCGGGCGACATGATCGAGGTCAACGTCATCCGGTTTGATACTGACGAGGGTCTGCTCATCCTCTCCCTGAAAGGGGCGGCCGTCGAGGCCGACTGGGAAACCTTGCGCAAGGGCCTGATCGTCGAGGCTCGCGTCACCAAGACGAACAAAGGAGGACTCGACATTGACGTTGGTGGTATTCGTGGGTTCTTGCCGATCGGACAGATCGATATCAACCGCGTCGAAGATACCTCGATTTACGTCAACCAGAAGCTGCGTGTGATCGTGACCGAAGCGAACCAACGGGAGAAAAATCTCGTTGTCTCGCGTCGTGAACTCCTCGAACGCGAGCGTGCCGAACTGCGCGAGAAGACATGGGCCGAGCTCGAGGAAGGCCAGGTTCGCGATGGCGTGATCCGCTCAATCAAGCCCTACGGCGCCTTCGTCGACATTGGCGGCGTGGATGGCCTTCTCCCGGTCAGCGAGATGAGCTGGTCGCGCGTTGCGGACGCCGCCGGGTTCGTCAAGGCGGGCCAGGAATTGAAGGTGAAGGTCCTCAAGATCGATCGAGAGAACAAAAAGCTCAGCCTCGGACTGAAGCAACTGACACCCAGCCCTTGGGA
>DAIDJG010000120.1 GCA_027451445.1 Singulisphaera sp. | reverse complement strand
GGACTGAAAGGGAAAGGATTCCCAATGCGTCCGGCGACGAACCAAAGCGTTTCCCACCCAGCCAGCCTGAGGCGTCCCTCGACGATCTATGTGCCAGCCACTTCGAGCGAAACATCGCTCGGGAGCCGGGCTCGGGCGTTCCTGGTCGAACATTGGCCGCTCGCGGTGATTACGATCGCGGCATTCGCCCTGCGCTGGCACCACCTGAGCCGCCGCTTACTGATCTTCGATGAGTTCATGCTCATGAACCCGTACCGGCTCACTCAGGGGCTGGGCGAATATCTCCGAGGCGTCTGGGCGACGACGACCTATAACCCCGGTTGGATCATCCTGGTGTGGGTTGCGAACCGGCTCGGGGGGATCTCCGCGTGCCGGGTTCCCTCATGCGTGGCCGGAGCGATCGTTCCTGCGGTCGTTTACGTTGCTGCGCGGTGGATGAATCTCAGCAAACGGGCGGGTCTCGTCGCCGGCGCGATCATGGCGTTCGGAGTCTATCAGCTCGAATACGGCCAGCAGGTACTTCCGTACGCCGGCATGCCGTTGTGCGGTGCGCTTTGCGTCGCATTCATGACCCTCCTCGCACGAGCGTCGTGGTTACGAACACCGGTCCGACTCAAGTGGATTTGGTCCGGGTTCGTCCTCTCGTGCGCGGCGGCAACGTTCATCCACAATTCCGCCTTGATTGTGTTTCCTCCCGTTTTTCTGTACTGGGCCTGGTCCGTTGCGCGGCCCAGCGAGACGGTGGCCGTGGGCCAGGCGCGATCGCGCGGGCGCCAGACGCTGCTATTGGTGACGACTGGCGTCGTCGTCGCCGCGACGGCCCTTCCGTGGTTGTACGTGATGGCGGGTGGTTCGGACCGAGACTACCTCCACCCGTTTTTTGCGGGCACGTTCCGCAAGGCGCCGATTCGATGGTTCGTCTCCGACACGCTGAACTGGACCGACCAGCTTTACGCACAACAACGGGCACACTTTTGGGGGTTCCGCGGCATCGCCGATCCGCTCTATTTCAGCGCGACGCGGGTCTTTGACCTCGTGTCCACGTACTTCCGCACCGAGTATCTGGTGGGCGATCAACACCCCGCCGGCTGGGGTGCCTACTGTCTGCCCTGGGCCTACACGGCGGCGATCCTCGGCGCCTCCGTGATCGGCGTGATCAGTGCCTTGCGGACGCGCTGTTCTCCGACCGCGGCTCGCTGGGTCATCTGTTTGGGGACGACGCTTGTCTTGGGTCTCGGGCTGAGCGCACTGCGCCTCTTCCCGATCGGCGGCGTGCGCCAGTGGCTCTGTGTCTCGCCTCTCCTGGCGCTCACGGTTGCCGTTGGTGTCGACTGTCAAAACCGCTGGCTCTCGCGGATCGTCGTTGCGCTCGTTTTCACGTGGCTGGTTGGGAACTTTCAACTCCTTCCCGACTACTATCGCACCACCCGCGACACCCTGCCCGTGAACGCCATGCTGAAGTTGGCGGCTACGCATCACGTCAAGGATCTCGTCTGCGCAGACGGCCAGCCCTCGCTGGCGTCCATGGCACAGGTCGGCTTCGCCGATCGTTCGCTCCGCGTCACCGAGCCCAACCAACTCTGGTTCGAGCAATTGACGGCGAACCAGCTCCCCTTCTTCATGTGTGCGGTTAGCGGCCCCCCGCTCATCTGGAGTCAGTCCAACCCCGATCTCCGGCGGGATATCGACTGGGGTCGATTGTCGAACTACGTTGCCGTTCCCTTGACAAGGTCCACGCACTGGAAGCATTGGTTCGCGTGGGATGTCGTCCTCTTCAAGCCCCAGCGCCCGCGCGTCGTGGGACTCGAGGTTCTTTCAGGCAAGAAGAACACGTCCGGGCGGCCGACGTTCGCCATCGGCATCACCTTTAGCGAGCCCATGCATCCGTCCAGCCTTGGGTCGGATTCGGTCCACCTCACCGAGGAGACGCAGCAGGACGGTTTCGGTGGAGCGGGCAACCTCGACCTCCAGATTACCCGGTTTCCTGACGCAAAGACGTTTGTTGTCGAGCCAAAGACCCGTTTGGAACTTGGAACCGATTACCTGCTGACGCTCAACCAGTCCATCTGCGACGCCTCGGGCGCCAAGCTCGACATCGAAGGCTGGGAATTTCACGTGATCGTCCGTGTCGACGAGGCCGGGACGGATCAGAAGCCTCCCCGATTCCGCCTCCTCAAGCACGCGCCGGATACCAGCGCCGACGCCCGCGAGCCCTTCATCCTTGACATTAAAGCAGAAGGCCAAAGCCGAAGTGCCAACCCTGTTGGGAGCGGACGATAGCCAAAACGAGCAGCACTCAGTAAACCCGAAGCGAACGTCTTGGCGCAGGATCCGATACCGTCAAGGATCGTCTTATGATTAAATCGTCCTCGATGACACCCCGTAGCGAGAGGACGCCTTGGCATCGACGTTCGTTGCTCTTTGCAGCCGGGTCTACCGACGACGCCTCTCAGCCGTCGACTCCCGCTCAGCCTTATCCGGACGCTGGGGTCGGCGTAGATGTCATTTTCGTCCTGGTGGTGATGACGGTATTCTTCGCGGTGTTTTACCGACGCTGGCCGTTGTCGGAAGATCACGCCATCTATCACTACATGGCCTGGGGACTAAGACATGGCCTCGTCCCGTATCGGGACACCATCAACATGAACTGGCCCGGGGCCATCGTAATTCACCTGGTTGCCCGTGCGATCAGCGGGTCCGATGGGCTGGGGCTCCGTCTCCTCGATTCCCTCTTCCTAGTCGTACTCTCGGCGGCTTCGGCTGTGCTGCTGCGGGCCTATCGCGTGAGCGCCCCGCTTCGCCTGCTTGGCCTGACCAGCTATCTCGCCACTTATTTCCTGAACGACTACGTTCAGACCGCCCAGCGCGAGAGCTTTGAACTACCGCTCGTCGCTGTGGGGTTGGCATGTTGTCTTATTCAGGCGCGTTGGGAGCAGACCTTCTCGCGTTGGGTCACCGTCGCGTGCGGCTTGACGGCCGGGCTCGGGCTGTCGATCAAACCCGCGCTCGTTCTGCCGTTGCTGTTTGCGCAGGTCTTGCCGGTCGTCGTTCGGCCGAGTCGGAAAGAAGGGTACCGGTTCGTATTCTGGTTCACCGTTGGGGAGGTTGCCGCAGCCGTTTGCACGGTTGGGTTCTTGACGAGTTTCGGCAGTCTGAGCGGGTTCTTCGATTGGGGTGTTCAGTACGCATTTGGGCCCTATGCAAACGCACGATGGTCGATCGAGAATCGGCTGTACCATACGGTCAACTACTCGCTCTGGGCTCCGTCGAGCCTACTCGCAATGGCCGGCGTGTTCGCGCTGTTGACCGGAATGTGGGGGCGTCGTGAACGTTTGGCGTGGCAAGGGCCCGTCGTGTTTAGCCTGGTGGCGCTCATCGCGCTGGCAACGGTGTTCGCTCAAGGAAAGACTCACTGTCGCTATCATTTTCATCCCTACTTCTGGGCACTCTCACTGGTTGGCGCGTCCGCCCTCCAGGCCTCGTTGACGCGAGCCGAACGGTTCGCAACCATACGCCTCGCCCTTGTGTTTTGCGCTTCGGTCCTGGCCATGCTCACGATCGAAGCGGTCTACCGACGGCAGCCTCTGACCCCGGATGGAACCCAGTTCGCGTCGTACCTGCGCGAGCGTCTCGCACCCAATGACGAGTTCGTGCTCTTCGGTTTCGCACCCACCGTGCACTCTCGGATCGCGCGCCGGACGCCGTTTCCTTTCGTGGATAGCTGGGTCATCCTTACGTGCTGCGACGATGGTGCGCGTCCGCGCATCGAACGACAACTTGGGGAGAGGCTCGCGATCTCGGTGCGAGAGCCGCGGGTGAAGTGCGTTCTGCTCCAGCGGAATCTAGGCTACGTCTCGAATCAAAAATGGGTTCCAGGCGATCAGATCGTAGCAAAGTACCTGTCGGATGCGGACCTTCATCAACTTGGTTATTCGCACTCCAGCGTCACCCTGCCTGGCGGCACGAGCTTCGACGTTTGGATGCGCGGTCTGCCCCTGAGGTCGAGCCTGCCTTCACGTCCTGGACCACTCTCGAGTATCCCGTAGGACGAAATCACTGCAAGTGCCTGGGAGTTCGTGCCCGAATCTTTGCCTCGTCGAGCCCGTTGTGGGCGGCCAGCAGGCGCCGACGCCCGGGCACCCTTCGTCCTCGACGCTACTTCCGAAGTCCAAAGCCGGCGTGCCGATCCTGTTGGGAGCGCACGATAGCCAAAACGAGCAGCACGCAGCAAAGCTGGAGCGAGCGTCTCATCGCGGGACGCGATAACGGCGGGGAGGGTCTTGTGGCCATTGAATCGTGGGTTCCCACTGAACACAGCGCACGCATGCCATGGCATCGACGTTTGGTGCGTGTCTCGAAGACATCTCCCGCCCCCGAGGCGCAGCCGTCGGATGGCGCCGACGCCGATCCCGCTGGAATCGGACTCGATGTCGCGTTCGTTTCGGCGGCGGTCGCGGTACTCTTCATTGCGTTCTATCGGCGCTGGCCGATCTGGGAAGATCAGGCCATCTATCACTACATGGCGTGGGGGTTAACTCACGGCCTCGTCCTTTATCGCGACACGATCAACATGAACTGGCCCGGGAGCATCCTGATCCATTGGATCGCGCGCGATCAGTGGAGCGGATGGGATGGGTCTGCGACTACTCGATTGCATCTTCCTTGTCATTCTCTCAACCGCGACAGCCGCGCTCCTGCGGGCCTACCGCGTGAGCGCCCCGCTTCGACTGCTCGGTCTGACCAGCTACCTCGCCACGTACTTCCTCAACGACTACATGCAGACCGCCCAGCGCGAGAGCTTCGCGCTCCCGCTCGTTGCCGTGGGGTTGGCGTGCTGTCTCATTCAGGCGCGCTGGGACCGGACGTTCTCGCGCTGGGTGACCGTCGCCTGTGGGCTGACGGCCGGACTCGGCCTTGCGATCAAGCCTACGCTCGCCCTGCCGTTGCTCGTTGCGCAGGTCTTGCCGGTGTTGGTTCGTCCGGGTCGCAAAGAAGCATATCGCTTCGCGCTCTGGTTCATCGCCGGGGAGGTCGGTGCGGCCGTTTGCGTCGTCTCGTTTCTGGCGTGTTTCGGCAGTTTGAACGGGTTTTTCGAGTGGGGCGTTCGTTACGCATTTGGGCCGTACGCACGTGCCCGTTGGCCGATTCCCTATCGGTTCTACCACACGGTCGACTACTCGCTCTGGGCCCCGTCCGCCCTGCTCGCGCTGGGAGGCGCGATGGCGCTGGTGTCGGGGATGTTCGGGCGTCGCGAGCGCTTGGCCTGGCAAGGCCCCGTCGTGTTTACCGTGATCGCGCTCGCGATGCTGGCGACGGTCATCATTCAGGGCAAGACCCACTGCCGTTATCATTTCCATCCGTATTTCTGGGCCCTCTCATTGGTCGGCGCTGCCGCGCTCCAGGCTTCGCTCAAACGAGGGGAGCTTTTCGCAACCACGCGCCTTGCCGTCGTGATCGGCGTTTCCGTCCTGGCGATGCTTTCGATCGAAGCGGTTTACCGCAGGCAGCCCAAGACTCCGGATGGAACTCTGTATGGGGCTTACCTGCGCGAGCGCCTTGCGCCCGACGACGAGTTCGTGCTCTTCGGCTTCGCCCCCACCTTCCACTCCCAGATCGCGCGACGGACTCCGTTTCCCTTTGTGGATAGCTGGATTGTTCTCGACTGCTGTGAGGAGAGTGCCCGCCCTCGTATCGAACGACAAATCGGCGAGGCCCTCGCAAAGTCGGTCCGGGAGCCGACGGTAAAATGCGTTCTGCTCCAGCATCACTGGCACTTCACTGGGACGGCAAAATGGCCCCCAGGCGATCGGATCCTGTCGAAATACCTGCCTGAGAAGGACTTGCAACAGCTCGGCTATTCCCCCTCACTCGTCACGCTGGGCGGCGGCACGGTCTTCGACGTCTGGATGCGCGGATTGCCGCCGAGGCCAAGCTCGCCATCGCCTCCGGGACCGCTAACGAGTGTCCATTAGCACGAAATGATTTTTCGGATGCTGAGGGCACGTGTGCAAGCGTCGCTCTCGTGCCGCGCGAGCCGGTTGGCCGACTTTTGCGAATGCTTGCTCCGCGGGCTAGAATCGAGTAGAAATAAAGTTCAACCAACTGCGCCAAGGTTTCCGACGTCCCCCGTGAACCGAAGGGGGGGAGGGGAATGCTTGGTCCTGCCTCACTCCGTAGCTGATCTTCGATCGGCAGCGGACTTTTCCGAAGTTTTACGAACCCGTCCGTCATGGACGGGATGTCCAAACTCATACGATTGGCCATCCGATGTGGACCCCCTCTCCTCACGCTGTCGGCCGTCTTTTCGCCGCGTGCGTCGCGATTCTGTCGGCCCCCACGCTGCTCGCTGCCGCGGAAAGCCCGTCCGGCGAACAGATCTACCAGGCTCGCTGCGTCGTTTGCCACGGCAAGGCTGGCGAAGGCTCGCGCGATTATCCGCGAGCGCTGGCAGGCGATAAGTCGGTGGCGCAGCTCGCGCGCTTGATCGCCAAGACCATGCCTGACGACGATCCAGGCACGTGCGTGGGCCAGGACGCCGATAAGGTCGCGGCGTACATTTACGACGCGTTCTACTCCAAGACGGCTCAGGCACGCGTCAAACCCGTCCGGCTGGAACTATCGAGACTCACCGTCCGGCAGTATCGCAACGCGGTCGCCGACCTTCTCGGGAGTTTCCGCGACCCAAGCCCTCGCGAGGAGAAACGCGGGCTGAAGGCCGAGTATTTCAAATCGAGGCGCATGGGAGGGAAGGACCGAGTCATCGATCGCATCGATCCCACCGTCCGCTTCGACTTCAAGGAATCGAGCCCCGATCCGGAAAAAATCGAAGCCCACGAGTTCTCCATGCGCTGGGAAGGTTCGGTGCTTGCGCCGGAGAATGGCGAGTACGAGTTCATCGTCCACACCGATCATGCCACCAGGCTTTGGGTCAACGACCCGCGTAAGCCCTTGATTGATGCGTGGGTCAAATCGGGGAAGGACACCGAGTATCGCAGCTCGATCGTCTTGCTCGGAGGCCGGGCCTATCCCTTGAAGCTCGAATTCTCCAAGGCCAAGCAGGGCGTGGACGACTCAAAAAAGCAGAAGGAGAAACCGAAGCCCGTCCCCGCGTTCATCCGGCTGGAGTGGAAGCTGCCGAAACGACCCGCCGAGGTGATTCCGGAGCACAACCTGATCCCGGTTCGTTTCCCCGAGACTTTTGTGGTCACGTCGCCGTTCCCGCCCGACGATCGGAGCGTCGGTTACGAGCGCGGTACGTCGATTTCGAAGGCGTGGGAGCAGGCGACCACCGACGGGGCTATCGAAACCGCGACCTACGTGGCGAGCCGCCAGCGCGAGCTGATGGGCACGGGTCCCGACGACTCGGATCGCGCCAGGAAGCTCCGCGAGTTCGCACTCCGGTTCGCCGAACGTGCGTTCCGTAAACCCCTCTCCGATGAGCAGAAGCGGCTCTATATCGAGCGGCAGTTCGACACGGCGTCGGACCCGGAATTGGCATTGCGACGGGTTGTGCTCCTCGTCCTCAAGTCGCCCCGGTTCCTCTACCGGGAGATCGACGCAACCCATCCCGATTTTTATGACGTAGCCTCGCGTCTTTCCTTCGGTCTGTGGGACTCGCTTCCGGACAAGCCCCTGCTGGAGGCGGCCGCGGCTCGGAAACTCTCCACCCGTGACGAGGTGGCTCGCCAGGCTGAGCGGATGGCGGCGGACCCTCGCACGATGGCCAAGTTCCGTGCGTTCTTCCAGCAATGGCTGCGCGTCGAGCATGTGCCGGACATCGCCAAGGATCCCGCGATCTTTGCCGATTTTGACCCTGCGCTGGCGTCCGACTTGCGTACGTCCCTCGACCTGTTCGTGGAAGACGTGGTCGGCAGCGCCGGATCCGACTTCCGCCAGCTCTTCCTGGCCGACTTCGTGCACGTAAACGGCCGCCTGGCGAAGTTTTACGGGGCCGAAGCGATGCCCGACGACGCCCCCTTCCAGAAGGTCGTGCTGGACGCGAAGGTGCGAGCCGGAGTGTTGACCCACCCGTATCTGCTGGCTACCTTCGCTTACACCGCGACGAGCTCGCCGATCCACCGCGGCGTGTTTATTTCGCGGAGCGTCCTGGGCCGGACGCTTCGTCCACCGCCCGTAGCGGTGGCGCCCTTGGCCCCAGACTTGCACGCGGATCTGACCACCCGAGAGCGCGTCACGCTCCAGACCCGGCCCGACTCCTGCGTGACGTGCCACGGGATGATCAATCCGCTCGGATTTACCCTGGAACATTTTGACGCGACCGGCCGATACCGAAGCGAGGAGAAGGGCAAACCGATCGACGCCACAGGCCTGTACCAGACTCGGTCCGGTGAAACGGTGACCTTCGATGGTGCGCGCGACCTCGCGAACTTTCTTGCCAATAGCGACGAGACCCACTCCGCCTTCGTCGAACAGTTGTTCCATTACATGGTCAAACAACCGATCCGCGCGTTCGGGCCGAATACCTCGTCGGACTTGAAGAAAGCGTTCGCCCAGCACGATTTCAGCATCCGGAAACTTGCCGAGGAAATCGTGACAACCTCCGCCCTGAAGTCCTCCCCCAAGTAGTGCTCAACCCGGCGAAACGACAGACGTTTCGCTCTTCGGAGAATTGACGTGTCCCACAGCAGAACGCGACGCGAGTTCATCCGTGACCTGGGCCTCGGCGCGGCGGCCCTGCCGTTCGTCTTGAACCTGCCGAGCCTCGGCTTTGCGAATCAGACGGCTCGCAAGCAGCGCCTCGTGATCATGTTCAGTCCAAACGGCGTGGTACCGTCGACGTTCTGGCCCGACGCCGCGGGGGAAGAGTTCACGCTCAAGGAGAGTCTCTCGCCCCTGACCCCGTTGCAGGAACGGACACTGATCCTCCACGGCGTCTGCGACAAGGTGCGCGGCGACGGCGACAACCACATGCGCGGCATGGGCTGCCTGCTGACGGGGATCGAGCTCTATCCGGGCAACATCCAGGGCGGTTCCGACACCCCGGCGGGCTGGGCGAGCGGGCTGTCGATCGACCAGGAAATCAAGGAGTTCCTCCAGCGCGACGCACAGACCCGCACACGGTTCGGCTCGCTTGAGTTCGGCGTGCTGGTCCCCGACCGCGCCGATACCTGGACCCGCATGGTCTACGCCGGGCCGAATAAACCACTGGCACCGGTTGATGACCCGTACCAGATGTTCAACAAGCTCTACGGACGCTTGAAGGATCAGGAGAGCCTGAAGAGCATCCTCGACGGACTCCAGGACGACCTCCGCAAGGTCGGTTCGGTTGTGAGCCCCGAGGACCGGCAACTGATCGACGAGCATGCGACGTTCGTCCGCGAAATGGAGCAGGAACTGAAGCAGTCGAGCCGCGAAGAGATCGGCCATGCGGTTCCGGAGCTGGAACCGGGCGTCAAGGAAGAGGACGTCAACATCCCGCGCATCAGCAAGATGCAGATCGACCTGATGGTCAAGAGTTTCGCCGCCGACTTCTCCCGCGTGGCGACGCTCCAGTTCACCAACTCGGTCGGCGGTGCCCGGATGCGCTGGCTCGGCGTCGACGAAGGGCACCACGAGCTCTCACACCACCCCGACAGCGACACCAAGACACAAGAAAAACTGACGAAGATCAACAAGTGGTACTGCGAGCAGCTTTTCTACCTCGCCAAGCGGCTGGCCGAGACCCCCGAGCCGGGCGGCAGCGGCAGCCTCCTCGACAATACGCTGATCGTCTGGACGAACGAACTGGGCAAGGGGAACTCGCACACCCTCGACAACATCCCCTTCGTCCTTGTGGGCAATGGCCTCGACTTCCGGATGGGCCGGTCGCTGAAGTACAACAAGGAGCCTCACAACCGGCTCTTGCTCTCGCTGGCGCACGCGATGGGGCACCGGATCGACAAGTTCGGCAATCCGAACTTCTGCGGCAAGGGGCCGTTGCACGATTTGACCTGAGATCAGCGAGAGCACGACGTCGTTGCAATACGAAGGGATGGAGCGCATCATCAGTGGTGCGACCCGTCCCTTTCTTCCATTTTCGATATGCGGACAGCAACAGCGTTTGAAGGCCAGTTCGCGAGTCGTCGAATTGACACCCGTCGCGGGCGAAACCCTTCAATCTTCGACTTACGCCGTCGAGCCGAGATCCCATCCAGAGGCAGTCGACGGAGAAAGGACGCTGCTCGCGTGGGTATTCAGATCGGCGTGCGACGGTTCCGGCTCTCGTCGTTCATGATCATCATTGGCTTTGCCGCAGTCTTCTCAGCGCAGATCTTACGCCCCGAGAGTTTCGTTTCTCCATTCAGCGTCGTGATCTTTTTCTTCGTTTTCGGAATGCTTGAGAATCTCTGGTCGCTTCGCCAGATTTCAGACACGGACGAACGTCGAGCCTTTCTCGTTAAACGAACGACTCGGGCTGCCTTCTGGGCTTCTCAGATGGGCTTGTTCGCATGGAGACCGTACGGAATCTTATTCGCAATAATAGTAGTTGCTCTGCTTTTGGCCATGAATCTGCTGGTCGCGCTTCTGAAGCGACGAAGGACTACCGGTAACCTTACCGATCGTCTCCTGAACGTGCTCGATTATCTCATCGAAGTTGATGCAGGCGATGGCCTCGAAAAGCCAAGAGTGGCTTCGGAAGCCCTCTGATACCGCCATTACGGCCCAATGGACTCGTGAAATCCCGTCGGTGACGGGCGCAGGTACAGGCGATTGGCCGATTGAACGATCTCGTCGCTTACCACGAATTGGTCAAGCCCATGAGTCCGAATCTCTCTCGCCGAATAACACCGGATCGATCCCCAGATATCCGGCAACCCCGGCCACGCAATCCGCCGTGAAGGGTTGAGTGCCCGCGAGGATCGCGCCGAGGGTAGCGGTGTCGATTCCTGACCCGCGCGCAACATCGTCCATGCTGAGTCCGCGAGAGTCGATGATGGCGAGCGTGAACTTTGCCCGAGAAGTCCGCCGGACCGGATAGCGAGTCGTCTCGTACGTGCGAATCACGTCACCAAGAATGTTCAGATAGCCTTCCTCGTCATCGGAAAGCTTGCCACTACGATCGAGAAGCTTATGCAGTGTCTGGGTCGCCACAGCAAGTTCTTCGTCGGTATGAATCGGGCGAAGCGGGAATTCATTGATGAGGTCGAGGTACTCGGGCGAAGGTGGTGCGATAACAGACATAGCCGAAATCTCCGAACGGAGTTGGGTTATCGACGATCGCGGAGCCTTTCGGCCTCCTCGGAATTTGCGCTCAGGTAAACCGCCGAGTGTATTCGGCGTGGGTGAGGACGTGGCGAATGTAGACACGTCCGGTTTCTGGGTGTCCCTTCAGAGACATTCTAGCGTACCGAACTACGGCGATGATCCGGTAGTTGTTTCCGCCGATGTCGAAGACCGTGAAGTCTCCCAAGGCGTCAGCTGTAGGGAACGTGCTCCGCATATCCGCGAATTTCCACCACTGTACCTCGCACACCCGCTCGTGCCACTCATCCATCACCTTGCGAGCCTCTTTGTGGATCTCACAAAAGTCGTCGATGGCTTTGTAGGACACGATGTGCATTCTGTTCGGGCCTCAGAGAATTCTCGATCGCTTCGTCGTGATCGCTGAACCGCGGCCACTCCCGAGTAAGCGATCACGCCTGCGCGGTCAAGACCGCTTCGTTCTCCAAGCCGAACCCGCTCGCACGAAGCAGTCCACAGCGATGCGAGGTCCAGACTGCAACGGTGCAGCCTGCGCAGTGAGCCGGCTATGGCGTCTTCGTGGATACGTCCGCAGAATTCGACGCAAACAGTTGATCCGCCAGGCCGGCGATAAGGTCGCGCATCACCAGCCGATCAAGCCAGCGATCGGGTATGTCTGCGACGCCGTAGTGTGCTCCAGCAACCTGTCCACAAACGGCGGCGGTTGTATCGGCGTCGTCGCCGAGGTTGGCGGCTCTCAGGATCGCCTCTTCGAAGCTGGTCGTGGACCAGAAACACCAGAGCGCCGCCTCCAGACTTTGCACGACATAACCCGACCCCCGAATCTCCTTGTCCGTCTTCGTACGGTATGCGCCGCGTGCGATCGCTTGCAGGTTTTCGCTTGAAAGCGCGTCGACGCCGTGCCCCAGGAGAATTGCTTCTTTATCCCCGCCCGCGAGCGCCTCGTGGAGGATGGCGGCGAAGAGGCGGCAGGCCTCGAGACACTCGATCGCTCCGTGGGTCGTCCGGCAACTGAGTTCGGCGTGTTCGAGGGCCGCGGCTCTGTTGGGGTAGTAGAACATGGGCACGGGGGCGAGCCTCATGATGCACCCGTTGCCGGCGGACCAGGGGTCTGTCGAACCGCTGAACGGTTCGCCGGTTTGCTGGAATCGCTCCAGCGCGTCGTACACCGTGTTCCCCACGTCAACGCACTTGTCGATGCTGCTCAAGTATCCTTCGTCGACCCAGCGCCAGTAACGCTTCATCTGGTCGACCGGATCGAATGTCCCGAGCTCGACAAGGCTGGACGCCAGGCAGAGCGCCATCGAAGTGTCGTCGGTCCACGCTCCGGCCGGCAGTTCGAACACACCGCCGCCTACCATATCCGTGACCGGCGTGAATCGACCTCGCGCGCAAAACTCAACGGTCGTCCCAATCGCGTCGCCGCACGCGAGGCCCAGGAGACAGCCTCGGAAGCGGCTCTGTTCGTTGCTGGTGGCATTCTGAGACATACGTGACCTCCCTGGGCTCGAGCGGGCTGCGGGACACACGCCATCTCCAATAATGCCGACGGGGCGAACCCCGTTGCAAGGAGTTCACCCCGTCTTAGTCTCGCACAGGTAGGGTGGTCACTTGACCTGAACGTGGAACCCGGCGTCGTTGAGCGCCTTGACGAGGGCGGCCGCGTCGAAGTCGCCCGTCACTTCAAAGTTAGCCGTCTTGGGCTTGGCGGTGTCACCCGAGACACCGTCGACCTTCTTGACGGATGCCTTGATCGCCTTGCAGCACGACTGGCAGCAGTTGTGGGCGTTGGTCAGGGCGATGCTCTTGACCTTGCCGGAGGGGACATTGGTCTCGGCCTTGATCGCCAGGTCCTTGTTGCCCGTCTCGCCGTGATAGCCCGCGGCAGCGAGGGCGTCGAGAGCCTTCTGGGCTGTGGCATCGTCGGTGGCCGTGATGGTGATGGTTCCCGCTTTTTGGTCACAGGCGGGCTTCACACCCTCCACGCCCTTCAGCGCGGCCGCGACACCTTTGACGCAGGCTCCGCAGCAGAGATGGACCTTCTTCACCTCGACTTTGGTTTCGGCCAGGGCCGCAACGCCCGCGACCAGCAGGCCAAACACAGCCGGAATTACCGTTCGGATCGGCAGTCGCATGCAAATTCTCCAGGTTAAGGATTCGTGGGAACAAACAGGGGGAGCGCTTGGCTGGCCGGGGCACGCGCATCGATTCTCGCGCAGGGGATTCGTCGTTACGGAATGGTCGATCCTGAGGGCGGAGTGATGGCGGGCAGCGGGGCGGCAAGGCGTTTCCCACTGAGTACAGACGATACACGGAGTTTTTTCATTCGCAAGGGCATACGTCGCATTATTGAGAGCAATGACGCCGAGCCCGGTGTTCAGGCCGCTCATATCGATCTCAGCGTTCGCCGAGACGACGGTCGCGGCGAGTCGTCCCGAAGTCTCGTGTACGCCACATCCATTTCCCTCCCTGCCCTTTGTCGCACTGAGAGTCTGTCCCGGAAGTGGAGCGGAGCTGGAAAAGGGGGACTGGCTCCGAGTCTCCTGTATATGCTAGGGATCGGGTATACACTAATACTGACCATAATGCCATATATCTGAGCAGGAGTACAGAATGACTATGCCGTGGCTTGCCTTTAACCTCAGGGTGGGAACTTGGAGGGCG
>DAIDJG010000119.1 GCA_027451445.1 Singulisphaera sp. | reverse complement strand
TAACCAAACTGACGAAGGCCCAACGCGCGATCCTTCGCCTCCTACGCGTGGAGCCCCGGACCTATGGGCTGCCTTAGCCGCTTGCCGGGGGCCGCGGTTAATGCTGAGATATTGCCGCGGCCACCTACGGAAAGTCAGTTGTAATCGTGATGCGCACTCGCTGACCGATACGCAATGGCGGCTGGTCCGCATCCAGCCCAATGAGGCACTCGAGCGTGCGGACATCCTTGAGTTGGAGCTGCTCGTCGGCCACCTGCCGGCGCTGGGTGTACCAGTCGGAGATCTGCGTGACGCGGCCACGCCACGTTGCCTCGGCATTGCTGTCGTCACTGATGACGGCGGGCAGACCGATGGCGAGGCCCGCGGCGAATGCCTGGTCGACCTCGGCGCGGATGATCCGCGGCTTATCGGGGCAGAACTGAATGGCCGACCGCTTGGGGGGTGTCGTCAGCAGCTCTCCCGGACTGACGAAGATCCGCAATACCTTACCCGACTGCGGCGCGTGCAGAGCATGCTCCTCGAGAATCCGTTCCGCCTCGCGCAGGCGGGCGCGCATGGTCGCGACCTCGGCTCGCACTCGTGCGACGTCCACCGAAGGATTCTGCGCCTGGAGCGCTTTGAGCTTGTTTGTCTCCTCATTCACGACTTCCTGAAACTCTTTGATGCGTTCCGCCGTGGAGGCAACTTCCTCGATGGTTACAGGGTCGTCGCGCTTGCGGCCGATGGACTCGACCTTCATCTGGGCGCGCCGGCTTGCCAGGGTGTGCTCGGCGGAGGCGAGCCGGAATTCGGCGGCCTTGCATTTGGCCTGTTGTTCGGCGATCCGCAGGCGGTGTTGCTCGGGGGCTTCCTCAGCCTTGGCGAGCCGGGCGACGGCCTCGTCGAGAACGGCTTTCGCCTCCTCCACCTTGTAGCGAGCCGCCTTGTCGTCGAGCCGAAGCAAGACATCGCCCGCAGACACTGACTCGTTTTCGTGAACGAGAATCGCCTCGACGCGCCCCACTTCACTGGGATGGAGGTCCGTGACGCCCCCTTCCAGATCGGCATACCCGAAACAGACGACGAGCTTGTCGGTCTGTCGCGGTGGCGACGCCTGCCGTTCGGATCGGGCAGCCGGCAGGAGGGCCGCGCCCGGCGGCCTGGAGGAGGAGAGGGCGCGGTGGGCGAGAAAGCCTACGGCAATCAGGAACAGGGCAAGCAAGGCGACGATTCGTTTCATGGCGTTCCCATTCCGGCCGAGGCGGCAAGATCGTGGCTGTCGAGGTAACCGTCCTCGAGATGAAACACGCGATCCGCGTAGGGAATGATGCGCGCATCGTGCGACACGATGAAAACCGTCGCGCCTTCGGCTGTTGCCGCCGCGCGGAGCAGCTCGACGACATGCTGGCCGTGCTTCCAATCGAGCGCGCTGGTGGGCTCGTCGGCGAAGCAAACCGTCGGGCGTTTGACGAGTGCGCGGCCGATAGCCACGCGCTGCTTTTCGCCGCCTGAGAGCTGAGCCGGCCGCAAGGTTTTCTTCGTTCCCAATCCGAGGAGATCGAGTATCGCGTCGGCACGAGTGCGCGCTTCACCGGCCGGGACACCCTCGCCCCAGCGGAGCACGATCTCGAGCTGCTCCCGAGCGGTCAGGGCCGGGAACAGGTTGTAACCCTGGAAGATGAAACCGAAATGGCGCTGGCGAAACGCCTTTCGCGCGGCGGGGCGGAGCCGCCACAGCTCTTCACCGAAAATCAAAACTTCCCCTTCTTCCGGCTGCAAGAGCCCCGAGAGCAGCGCGAGGAGCGTGGATTTACCGCTGCCGGAAGGCCCCATGACGAGCACCATTTCCCCGGGCCACAACGCCAGGCTGACGTCGTGCAGCACCGTGGTTCGACTCTCCCCTTGCCGGAAAGAGTGGGTGAGCCGATGGCCTTCCAGGCAACTTGTCTCGGCCGCCATGCGCAACACCTCAGCGCAACAACTCCGCCGGTTGAACCAGGCGCAACGAGCGCATGGCAAACAGGCCCGACAGCAGGACCGTGATCATCGTCAGGGCCGCTGACGGCCCGATCAGCCAGATGGGAAAGAGCACCTTGATGTTGACCAGGCCGAGCAGTTCTCCCAATCCCAGCGATACCGGGACCGCCACGGCGAGCCCCAGCGTCCCGATCCAGAACGATTGGGCCAGAACCGTCATGCCCATGCGCCAGGTGGGGATGCCGAGTGCCTCGAGCACTGCGTATTCGCGCCAGGCCGATGCCGTGGCGGCGTACAGGGTCTGGCTCGTGATCACCAGGCCGATCAACAGCCCCAGGATGGCCGACCACACCGCGGCCAGGCCCGCCTTGGTGGCGGTCATCCAGTGGATGCGCGTTTGGTTCGAGAAACCATCGCTCGTGAACGCCGAGAGATAATGCTCCTTCCGCAGACGCTGAACGACCGCCGAGGCGTTGGCCGGGTCCTGGCAGCGTCCGAGGATGAAGATCGTCTGATCCTGTTCGATGCCGGAGAACAGGATGCGCGCGGTTTGCACCGAGCAAAACAGATAGGGCGCGGCCAGGCTCTTGAGACCCTGCACGACTCCGACCAGCCGCACGCGTTTTCCCAGGACCTCCGCCACGTCGCCGACGCGCTCGAAACCCAATCGGCCCAGTTCCGTCTCGTCCGCGACCACGGAGCCCGGCTCAGTCAGGAGCCCGCGCAGCTCAGGAGTCAGCTCGCGCACGGCCCCCAGCGAGTTGTCCCCCAGCGCCGAACCGATGACCGTACACAACTCCGATCGTCCATCGAGCCGGTCGACCACGATCAGACCAATGACGTACGTCTCGACCTGAACGACTTCGGGCTGCACCGCGACCTGACACAGCCAGCGCTCCGGAATCGGCCGTCCGAGGTCGACGCTCAGGTTCATGGGATGGCCGACCCAAAGATCGGCGCGCGTGTGGTCGATCGGGGTCGAGGTCAATGAGAATTGACCGACCAGCAGCCCCCCTTGAAACAGAATGAGCAACGTACTGAACGCGACCGCGACGATCCCCGGTAGGAACCGCTTCCGCTCATGCCAGATCGTGGTCAATGAGTAGCTCACGCGCGCTCCTCAGTCGGAAGTTCTCAGGCACTCGCGGCCACCGCCGCTTGAGAAACGAGCACGGGACCGACGTCGTAGGGACTGAACATCGCCCGACTCAACCCACACCGGATCTCGTCCCAAACCAGGGTCTGTGCGTTGCGAAGGAAAAAGTGATCGCCGGGCAACACGCGGCGCTGAAATCGGGCGCGCGTGTGCGTGTGCCAGGCATCGAGATCCTCACGCGTGATCCCCTCGTCGTCACGCCCTCCCAGGGCCGTAATGGGGCACCGCAGCGGCGACCCGCTCCGATAGTCGTACGTCTCGAAGAGTGCGAAGTCGGCACGCAGGGTTGGTAAGAGAAGGTCCATCAACTCGTCGTTGTCGAGCAACTCGGCGGGAGTCCCATTGAGCCGTCGGAGCTCATCGCGAAAGGCACCGTCGGGCAGCGTGTGCGCCCAACGATCCGTATGGGCGAGATGGGGCGCCCGGCATCCCGACACAAAGAGATGGACGGGTGCACGGCGCCCTTGCCGGCACAAGTTCCGGGCCAGCTCAAACGCGACCAAAGCGCCCAGGCTGTGTCCGAAGAGCGCGAAGGGCTGGTCGACGTAATGGTTGAGTGACTCGGCGAGAGCTGCGATCAAATTCGGTAACCGCGTGAAGGGTGGCTCGCCGAAGCGCGTTTCGCGTCCGGGAAGCTGCACGGGGCAGACCTGAACCGAGTCGCTTAGCGCTGCGGTCCAGTCGCGGAACACCGACGCACCGCCGCCGGCATACGGGAAGCAAAACAGGCGCATCCCGCCGCGCGAAGGGCGCCGGATGGTGGGAAGCCAGCGGTCAAGGGAATTTGCACAGGTCTGGGTCATGCGTCGGCCTCGCCTCTTCCAGCATTCCGGAATCGAGCTTGATGAGAGTATCCGCCACGTGGAAGTAACGGTCGTCGTGGCTGATCACGAGCACGGCCTTGCCTCGCGCTTTGAGCTCGGGCAACAGGCGCGTGTAAAAGAAATCCTTGAAGCGCGGGTCCTGGTCGGCGGCCCACTCGTCGAAGACGTAGATGGGCCGATCCTCGAGGTAGGCCGTGAGCAGCGCGAGTCGCTTACGCTGGCCGTGCGACAGATCGGTGGTCGACAGCCTCCCATCGGCGATCCGGACCTTGTGGCTCAGGTCGAGAAGACCCAGGTAACCACGCGCACGCGCATCCAACCCTGCACTTTCCATTCCGAGAATGTGTTCGAACAGGTATGTGTCAGCGAACACGACGGAAAAGAGCTGCCGGTACGGTTCGAGTTCCATCAGTCGGTGTCCATTGAGCCGGATCGTGCCGGACGCTGGCTCATAGAGGCCGACGATGAGTTTTGCGAGCGTCGTCTTGCCGCTCCCGTTGCCCCCGACGAGGAAGGTCACTTCGCCGGGCCTCAGGCTGAGGTCGAGCGGACCGAGCACGAAGCCCTCGTCGTCGGCG
This sequence comes from Singulisphaera sp., assembly GCA_027451445.1. Lineage (GTDB taxonomy): Bacteria > Planctomycetota > Planctomycetia > Isosphaerales > Isosphaeraceae > DAIDJG01. Next base: position 50,885 of record DAIDJG010000119.1, on the reverse strand, counting down.
CGTGGATAGGCGTGCGTGATCCCATCGAGCTCGAGGCTGTGAAACTCGTGGCGGATCGCAGCGCCTTCCGGCTCGCTCGGAAGTGCGGACAGGTTCAGATCCTCGACGGCCCGCAGCGCAACGCGCGCTCGGCCGATGATGGGGAGCCACGTCATGATCGTTTCGACGGGTGCCACACAGTAGAGGATCGTCATCACGAATCCGGTGATCACCGAGGGCGACACGCGAACCGGACTGGGAAGCGCGAAGAGCAGGAGGCCGATGCAGATCAAGAACAAAAGCTGGCCCCAGGCACCGGCGGCGGCGTAGATCGTCATCCCCGCGATGTTCCGATCGCGCAGCCGCGCGGCCGTTGCCTCCAGATGCCCGGTCAGAAACGCTTCGCGGCGGGCATTGTTGACCTTGAGCTCCTTGGCCCCTTCGGTCAGGCCGTGGAAGCATTTCATGAGCGTATCGTGCTCCAGCCTGGCCCGCTGGAGATGGTTGAGGGCCGCGCAGACCGGAAGCTGGTAGCTCAGCACGCCCAACACCAAAAAACCCAGCACACCGGCGAGCAAGAGCGGAGAAAGCCAGCCCATATAGCCAAAACAACAGATCAGGATGGCGCTGTTGATCCCCAGGATCGGCAGGCCCAGCAGCGCGGCGGCAATGGCGGGGACGTCTTCCGTTAACGTCGCCAGAAGGCGGTGCGTGCCGAGGGTCTCGATTTGGCGCAGCGGGAGGGCCATGATCGCTCGGCTCAGCCGGACGTAGAGTCCGTTGACCGAGCGCTGCGACAGGCGAATCAAGAGGGCCTGGGATGAGGCGCGGGTCAGCAACACCAGGAGGCAAAGCCCCGCGAAGCTCCAGGCCGCTTGCCTCGGGCGGAGGTTGTCGCTCGCGAGCGTTTGCTGGATGAGTGCGATCAGTCCAACGCCCGCAGCACCCGCGACGAAGCCGGCGGCTGTGGCCACGAAGACGGTCCACCGCGACCCTCGTAAGAGCAGCCGGATGAGACTCATGTCGCTCGTGCCTCTCCGCCGAAGCGGCGTCTTACGGTCTGGACGGAATCGTCGTCGAACGCGAAGCTCCCGCAGTGCAACCCCGGTGCCGCGAACCCCAGCGCTTCGAGTGCCTGGTAATGGGCAAGGCACGTCTCCGGCCCGATCGCGCCCACCACCGGCGGCAGCTCAGGCCGCACGACCGAGAGCAAGCTGGAAAGCACGCAGCCTGTAATCTGATGCGCGTCGTAGTTGGCAAAGAATTCCGCGGGCACGGCCTGCGTGACCTGCTCCAGGCCCGCCGGAACGTACGCGATCAACTCCAAAGGTTCCGGCGCGTACAACGTCCCCCCTTCGGTGAAGAGGATGTCGCGTTGCGTGCGCACACGTTGCATGGCCCGGTCGAGCCGGAACGCGTGCGGGCTGGAATCATCAACAAGGAGTGTGCCGGGCGCCAGGCGGTCGACATCCAGGACGTCGGGCACGTTGGTCGCGCCAACAATCAACGTGGAATCGTACAACGCCTCGGGCAACGTTCCGGACGACTCCAGGACGTGAATCGCGCCCAGGAAACTCCGCTCTGCGATCAGTTCGCGTCGTAGCTCGTGTAACTGGGAACGCTTGCCGTACACGTCGCAGAGGCGGATCTCCGAGGGGTGCGGCAGGCACTCCAGGAGCGTGCGCAGCACGGCCGTGCCGATGGACCCCAGCCCCAGACAGCCGAGACGCTCGAAGCGCAGGTCGCGGCCCGCCTCCGCCAGGATCCGGCGGATCGCAAGGATCACCGCGGCGGTCGTGGTCGCGTGCCCATGGGTGACCGTCAGACCCTCCGGAACGGCCAGGGCCTCACCGTAGCGCGTCGCCGAGGGGAGTAGTCCGGTCAACGACACATTCCGCGCACCGAGCGTGCGGCAGGTGTCGAGTGCCTGGCCGAGCACGTTGAGAAGATCGCTGGCGTCCTGGTAAAGCTGCGTGTCGAAACGCGGAAGCAGCACCAATCCGATACGGCCCATCGGCGTCTGGTACAGGCCACTCACGATGGGACGGTTGCCGCACCAACCGTCGATGATCGCCGACGCCGAGAGCCCGGTGTAACCGAGCAAGGCGCTGGGCAAGTACCCAATCGCGGCGGAGTCGACCGGCGCGATCGCCCCCGACTCGAACAGCGGAAGCAGTGGCCGCCGTTCGATGTGGATACGACCATCCAGGGTCTTCAGGTGAGCTTCGAACGGCACCACAGGCTGATCGGCCGAGACCGCTTCCGTCGAGTTAATGGCCTCGGCCAGAGAGGCCACCGTGGGGTGCATGAAGAGCAACTTGACGGGAAGCTCCCGCCCGAACGCCTTCGATGCGCGGCTCACAAGCTGCACGGCCTGGAGCGAGTGTCCCCCCAGGTCAAAGAAGTTGTCGTGAACGCCCACCTGAGGAAGGCCGAGGACCTCGCACCAGACCGCGGCAAGTTGCTCTTCGGTCTCGTCCCGAGGGGCGACGTGCGGGCCGTCCGGGTCGCCCCCGATCTGGTCGGGGGAGGGGAGCGATTTGCGATCGACCTTGCCGTTGGGGGTCATCGGTAGAGCGTCGAGCACGACGAATCGCGACGGGATCATATAATCGGGCAAAAGTGTCTTGAGATGTTCTCGCAAACTCGGCACGAGTGCCCGCAAGGCGAGAGCCCGAAGCGGGTCGTTGCCGTAACTCGACCAGGGGCCGGTTGGAATGGAAACCGGTTTGGTTGGGCTCGTTGTTGTATTTTGTGGTTCCCTCCCCCCTTGTGGGGGAGGGTTAGGGTGGGGGGTGGCCTGTGCGGTCGTGTAAGCCGGGAACCCCCCACCCCAGCCCTCCCCCACAAGGGGGGAGGGAGTAAGAGAGCCCGCTGCGCGCCGCAACGACTGCGAAACACAACCGGTGGAACCCTCTACGCGTTCGGATGCCGTGTTTTCAACACCCCAGGAGCGGGCCACGCCTTCCGTGGGGAAAGTCCCGCTGGCTTCGGGCGTTCCATGGCGACGGAACACGACGTCGAAACGACCCGAGTCATCATTGGGTGACCAACGCATGAACACCGAATACGGCAGGCGATCACCGAGCGCCCAGAACTCTTCCGGATCGACCGCAGGCAGCGCATCCTCGCGCAGGAGCGTCCGAACCTCAACGGGAATGCGCGCGTTGGGCACATTGGCGATGGCGAGGAGCGCCGTGCGCTCATCGTTCAAGAGTGTCTCGACCTCGGACGGCGACCAAGGCTGACGACCGTAATCCAGCCAGACCGGTTCCACAGAGGGTACCGCCTCACCGCCGACGTGCAGGATGACATCGTAGCGGAAGGTGTTCATTTCGTTCATATGTGTGCCGCGTTTGAGCAGGGCGTCCACGCGAGTGATGGCCGGGAGGCAAATCTTCAGCGCATCAAAGAACGCCGGTTCAACGAGAAGCTCGCTCTCCCTCGCAGCGCTCCGGCGCACCCGGTCGAGGGCGTCGGCTTGCGCCAGGGAGCCTGAATCTTTGTGATGCAGGACGGTGGCGTGGAACGCATCGATCAGGCACTTATTGCGCACATCGCCCACGAAGACGAATCCCCCCGGACGCACGGACGCTACCGCGCCTTCGAGCACACGCGCGAGGTAGTCCATGCTGGGGAAATACTGAATCACCGAGTTCAGGACAACGGCGTCGAACGAGCCGGCGTCGATGCCCTTGAAGTCATCGGCCGTTCGCTGGAGGAGGGTTGCGGAGTACTCCTCCGAGGCCAACCTGTCCTGCACGGTCGCGAGTGCTTCCGCCGAGACGTCGGTCGCGGTGTACTCTGCGCAGTGCGGAATGAGACGGAAGAGCAGCAAGCCCGTACCGCAGCCGATTTCGAGAATGCGGCAGGGCTCGAGCGCTTCGATGCGCTCGACGGTGCGGTCGACCCACTCGCGCATTTCCGCTTCATCGTACGGGCGACCCGTGAAGCTGCTATTCCATCCGCTCGTGTTGAAGGCTGTGTCCGAGGGAGCGACGTAGGCCTGGTTCCACACGTCCTGCCAGTGCGCAACGTGTTCCGCCTCAATGCCTGGCTGACTCATGTCCGCCACGACGTATGCGACCAGTCGTTTATCTCCCTGTCGATCCTCAATCGCGTGGACGACCGCCTGGCTAACGCCCGGGTGCTGGCGCACGGCGGCCTCGATTTCTCCCGGCTCGATCCGGAATCCGCGGATCTTTACCTGGTGGTCAATCCGTCCGAGGTATTCGAGCGTCCCGTCGGCCAACCAGCGCACGCGGTCGCCCGTCCGGTACAGCCGCGCGCCGGGGCGTCCGCTGAACGGGTCGTCGATGAATTTTTGCGCGGTCAGCTCGGGCCGTCCGTGGTAGCCGCGAGCGACCCCTGCGCCGCCGATCAGCAGCTCGCCCGGAACACCTTCCGGCACGGGTTGTCCGTGTCCATCGACGACGTAGACCTGCGTGTTGGCGATCGGCCGCCCGATAGAAATCGGCTGGTTTTCGACGACGCGTTGCAATGTGGACCAGACCGTCGTTTCGGTTGGGCCGTAGAGGTTCCAGACGCTTGCGCTGCGGGCCAGGAGTTGCTGGCCGAGCTCGCGGCTCAGGGACTCGCCGCCGCAGAGCACCTTCAGCCCCGGGCTCCCCTCCCAGCCTGATTCCACCAGCATGCGCCAGGTCGCTGGGGTCGCTTGCATGACGGTGGCGCCCGTCAAGGAAAGCGTTTCCGCGAGCCGGGGTCCATCCTGGGCGACCTCACGTGGGACGATGTGGACACTGGCTCCGACGGTCAAGGGAAGAAAGATCTCCAGGGCCGCGATGTCGAACGACAGGGTGGTGACCGCAAGCAGCGTGTCGTCCGCGACGAGTCCGGGTTGTCGTCGCATCGAAGCCAGGAAGTTGATGAGCGCGCCATGGCTGATCTCGACGCCCTTGGGCCGGCCCGTCGAGCCGGACGTGTAGATGACATAGGCCAGTGCTTCGGAAGTGGCAACTGTCGCCGGGTTCGTCGTTGGGTAGGAATCGAGTTCCTCCCACAATTCGGCCAGGGATTCCTCAGTGATCGCGAGCACCGCACCGGCGTCGTCCCGCATGAACGCGAGCCGCTCTTCGGGCCATGAGGGATCGAGCGGCACGTAGCCGGCGCCCGCTTTCAGAATCGCGAGTAGCGCGACCACCATCTCGGGCGAGCGTTCGACGCAGAGCGCGACGAGCGGGGACGTGACCGGACGAATCTCGTTCTCACGTTGCGCGCACGACTCCTCCAAAAGACGCCTCAGGTGATGTGCCAGTCGATTCGCACGCTCGTTCAATTCTCGATAGCTGAACCGCTCCGCTCCAAACCCAAGTGCCACCGCATCCGGCGTTCGTTCGGCCTGCTCCTCGAAGAGCTGGTGGACCGCAACGGCCTTCGGCAAGGGTGCTGCGGTTGCGTTCCAGTCGACCAGGATCTTTCGCCGCTCGGCGCCGTCCAGCATGGCGAGCTTTGAGATCGGTTGCGCCGGGTGGGCGACGGCCGATTCGAGCAGGTTTTGGAAATGACTGAGGAGGCGACGGGCGGTGCTGGGGTCGAACAGGTCGGTGTTGTATTCGAGGTTGCCGGCAAGTCCTTGCTCCGTTTCCGCGAGCGCCAGAGTGAGATCGAACTTGGCCGTGCCGCTGTCGGCCTCGATCGGCGACAGGACCAGGCCGGGCAGATCGGCGGGTGGACGGGGCGTGTTCTGAAGGATGAACATCACCTGGAACAACGGGGTGCGACTGAGGTCGCGTTGTGGCTGGAGCGCCTCGACGACGAGTTCGAAGGGCACGTCCTGGTGTGCGTAAGCACCGAGCGCTGTCTCGCGCACGCGCTCGAGCAATTCCTCGAAGGTGGGATTTTCCGAGAGGTCGGTACGCAGCACGAGGGTATTGACGAAGAAACCGATCAGGCCCTCGAGCTCGGGTCGCGTACGGCCGGCGACCGGCGTGCCGACGCTGATATCCTCCTGGCCGGAGTAACGGTGCAGCAACGTCTGGAACACGGCGAGAAGGGCCATGTGGAGCGTGCACCCTTCACGACGGCAGAGTTCCTTGAGTTTCGCGTGCAAGACGGGCGGGAGCCGGAGCGGTTCTGTCCCACCGCGAACCGATTGCAATGGCGGTCGGGGCCGATCGGTGGGCAACTCCAGCGCGGCGGGCGCGTTGGCGAGACGCGACTTCCAGTAGGCGAGCTGCTCCTCCAGTGGCTCGTCTTGTAACCAGTTGCGCTGCCAGGCGGCATAATCGCCGTACTGGACCGGGAGCGGAGGCAGCGCTGGGCTATATCCCTGGGTGAAGGCTCCGTAAAGCGCCATCAGCTCACGGAAGAACACACCCATCGACCAGCCGTCGGAGGCGACGTGATGCATTACCAGGACGACGACGTGCTCACGGGGGGCGAGCTTGAAGAGGACCGTACGGAGCATTGGACCGCAGTCGAGCGCGAACGGCCGTTGTGCTTCGAACTGCGCCAGCCGCCTTGCCTCAACTTGAGGCTCCTGCAAGCCGCTGACGTCCACGACCGGCAGCGGCACATCGAACTCTGGGGTGACGGTGGCCACGGGCTTGCCATCGACGTCCTGAAACGTCGTGCGCAGAATTTCATGGCGTTTGACGATTTCGCGCAAGGCGCGTTTGAGCGCATCCACGTTCAGCTCGCCGCTGAGGCGGGCGGCGGCGGGAATGTTGTAGAACGGGCTTTCGGGCTCGAACCGGTCGAGGAACCAGAGGCGTTGCTGGGCAAACGAAAGGGGCGCCGATTCGCCGGGCGGGCGCGGCCGCAACGGGGGCTGAGGCCTCCGGCCGGCCCTGCGCGCGACTTCGATGCTCTCGGCGAGGCCTTGGACGGTCGGTGTCTCGAAAAGCCGGCGCAGGGGGAGTTCAACCTGGCATGCCTGCGACAGCCGCGAGATCACTTGAGTGGCCAGCAGAGAATGGCCGCCGAGGTCGAAGAAGTTGTCCTCCGCGCCGACACGTTCCACGCCCAGCACGCGCGCCCATACGTCCGCCACAAGTTCCTCAACGGGGGTGCGCGGGGCCACGTAGGCGGTGGCAATTGACGCGTCGTCGGGCTCCGCGGGGAGCGACCGACGATCGATCTTGCCGTTCGGGGTCAGCGGCAGGCGATCGAGTACGAGGAAGCTCGACGGCACCATGTAGTCGGGAAGCTTATCGCGAAGGAATGCGCGCAGTTCGTGTGCGCTGGGCCTGGGTTCGTCGGCCGCGACGTACGCGACGAGGCGTTTGGAGCCGGGTCCGCTGTTCCGCGCAACAACAGCGACCTGCTGAAGAACCGGATGCTGGCCGAGCACGGCCTCGATTTCGCCCAGCTCGATCCGATAGCCGCGAATCTTCACCTGGTCATCGCTTCGGCCCAGAAGCTCGATGGTGCCGTCGGGCAAGAAACGCGCGAGGTCGCCCGTGCGAAACAGCCGGGCGCCGGGGTCGTCGTTGAACGGATCCGGCACGAACTTCGAAGCCGTCAAACCCGGGCTGCGTGCGTAACCGCGCGCCAGTCCCGGACCGCCGACGTAAAGCTCGCCCGGCACGCCCACGGGCGTCGGCTGCATGTCACGGTCCAGGATCCGCATCTCCGTGTTCGCGAAGGGCCGGCCGATCGGAACGGTGCGGTCGTCGGGGAGATCCCGTGCGTCGATCTCATGGAATGTGCTGTCGATGGTGGCCTCGGTCAGGCCGTACGAGTTCACCAGCCTCGTGCGCTGATCGCAGAGCCGGCGCAGGGTCTGAGCTTCACCGGCGTACCAGACGTCCGAGCCGGCGACCAGCAGCCGCATGAAGTCGAGCGAGCCGCCGGTTTCCTCCAGGTATTGCACGAGCGCGCGCAGGACTGCCGGAACGAACTCCGCGCAGTCGATCCGTTCGCGCAGCATCAGGTCGTAGAGCTTTGCGGGCTCGAGGAGAACCTCGCGGGGACAGAGCACGAGCGTTCCGCCCGAGGCGAGGGCTCGCACCCAGTCGCCCGTAAAGACGTCGAAGGCGCAACTCGCCATCTGAAGGTGGCGCTTCACCTCCGTGCTTAGCCCGTACGCGTCGTTCCACGCATGATACGCGTTGCAAAGGCTCCCGTGTTCGACCATCACGCCCTTGGGGCGGCCGGTACTGCCCGACGTGTAAATCACGTAGGCCAGATTCTGCGCCGAGAGTCGACTTTCGCTCCGCGAAAGATTTTCTTTCGCGGAGCGAAAGTCGACTCTCAATTCTCGTCCATTCGTCAGCCTCCTTGCAGACGCTGACGGAATCGGCGCAACTTCAAGATTTTCCACTGAGGCGGTGACGTCCGCCTCTTCGTCGATGAAAAGCAAACAGGCGTTGCCGACGGGCAACTCGCCCGCGCGTGCCTGTTCGGTCACCAGCACCGGTACACCCGAATCCTCGATCACCGCCGCCAGGCGCTCGCCGGGGTATGCCGGATCGAGCGGAACATACGCACCGCCCGCCTTCAAGACGCCCATGACCGCAACCAGGAGATGAGGCGTCCGGTCGAGGTATAGGCCCACGGGCACCTCCGGACCGACGCCAAGCGCCCGCAACTGATGAGCGAGTTGGTTCGCACGCCGATTGAGCGCGTCGTAGGTCAGCGCCGAAGCGCCGGCGATTACGGCGACCTCATCGGGCGTGCGCAGCGCCTGCGCCTCGAAGAGCTCGTGTATACACGCCCCGGTCGGGTACGAGGCCGCCGCGCCCTTCCACGTGTCAATCTGCCGCCGTTCGGCGGGAGAGAGCAGACCAATCCGCGCGAGCCGAATCTCGGCATCCGCGACGATCGCTTCGAGCAACGTCTGATAGTGTCCGAGAAACCGCTCGATCGTCGTGTCGTCAAACAGGTCCGTGTTGTATTCGACTGTGCCGGTGAGCCCCGCGGTCCCCTCCATCATCGTGAGCGTCAGGTCGAACTTCGAAGTTCCATTGTCGGCAAGTTCCACTAACGGGCCAGAAGTCAGGCCGGCAATGTTCGGAATCTTTAGCGGCGCATTTTGAAGAATGAACATAACCTGGAACAGTGCCGAATGGCTCAGGTCGCGCTCAGGTCTCAGCGTCTGGACGAGCATCTCGAAGGGGAGTTCCTGGTGCGCGTAGGCTTCGAGAGCCACCTCGCGCACACGGTGCAGCAGCTCGCGGAAGGATGGGTTGCCGGACAGGTCGGTGCGGAGCACGAGCGTATTGACGAAGAAGCCGATCAGGCCTTCCGTCTCGGCCCGGTTGCGACCGGCGATGGGGGTTCCGACGCAAAGGTCCAACTGTCCGCTGTAACGCGCCAGCAGCGCCTTGAATGCGGCAAGCAGCACCATGTAGAGCGTGCAGCCCTCGCGACGGGCCAGGGCTTGCACCGCTTCGGTCAGCGGGCTCGGAATGATGGCCATGCGCCGGGCGCCTCGGAACGAGCGAGCCGCAGGCCTCGGCCGATCGGTCGGAAGCTCGAGGATGGGGAGTGGGCCGGCCAACTGCGTCTTCCAGTAGGTGAGTTGATCGGCCATCAAACCGCTCTCGAGCCACTGTCGCTGCCAGTGCGCGTAGTCAGCGTACTGAATATCAAGCGCGGGCAAGCGAGTGGTCGTACCGGCGCAGGCCGCCTGGTACAGCAGCCCGACCTCGCGCAGAAAGACGCCGAGCGACCAGCCGTCGAACACCGAGTGATGAACGGTCAAGAGGCCGGCGTGGTCCTCGGGCGCGATGCGCAAGAGCCGCACGCGGAACAGCGGCCCGCGCTCGAGGTCGAATGGTCGTCGCGATTCCTCCTCGGCCAGCTTCCGGGCCTCCGCGAGGGCGTCCGGCAAGCCGGCGAGGTCCGTGACCGGAACGGAGATCGGTGAAAATGCAGCGACCTCGGCGACTGGCCGGCCGTCGACCGCATGAAACGTGGTTCGCAACGTTTCGTGTCGACGTACTACCTCGTTGATCGCTTGCTCGACCGCGGAAACGTTGAGTGGTCCGCGCAGCCGGACGGCGACGTCGATGTTGAAGACGGGGCTACCGGGCTCGAGCTGGTCGAGGAACCAGAACGTTTCCTGTCCAAACGACAGTGGCAGCTCGCCGTCACGCGCCACTGGCCGGAGCGGCGCGGCGGGCAATCCGAGCGCCGCCTGGCGCTCCGCTTCCACCCGTTCGGCCAAAGCGGCGACCGTGGGGGCCTCAAAGAAGACGCGGAGCGGAAGCTCGACCTGAAGGAGCTTGCGTAACCGGGAAATGACCTGGGTCGCCAGTAGCGAATGGCCCCCGAGCTCGAAGAAGTTGTCGTTCACCCCCACGCGTTCGACACCTAGCACGCCCGCCCAGAGGTCGGCCAGGCTTTGCTCGATCGGAGTGCGAGGCGCAACGTACGACTCGCCCAGCTCGGGCCGGGACTGCTCGGGTGCGGGCAACACCTTGCGGTCGACCTTGCCGTTGGGAGACAGCGGCAGATTCTCGACGACGACATACGCGGACGGAACCATATATTCCGGCAAACGCGCTTTGAGGATCTCGCGGAGCCGGGGAACGAGGTCACGTGCGGTCTTGCCGCAGAGTGGATCGTTCGCGAAGCTGGACCAGTCTTCGGATCGCTTGTCCGAAAGATACTTCCCGCCAGATGCGCTGCTGGAATGCAGACCGATTCCCCCAGCCTCTTGTTCCCTCCCCCCTTGTGGGGGAGGGCTAGGGTGGGGGGTTCGAACGGCCACCGGTGACGCGATCCCCCCACCCCGGCCCTCCCCCACAAGGGGGGAGGGAGGAAGAGCGCGCTCTGCGCACGGTGGACGATGCGTAACACCCCGCCCGCAGCGTGTGTCCAAGGTCCGACGGAAATCCACGTCGAAACATCCATCGCCACCGCTCTCCGACCAGCGGACCTCCACATCAAGACCCAGTTCGCGGCCGAGCGCCCGAAATTCATCCGGATCCCATCCCTCGGTGTCAACGTCCCGAAGCGCTGCGCGCAGGTCGTCGGCCGTTGCCGGGCCGTCCGGCGCGGAGAGAAGATCGAGGGTCATCATTTCGTTGGTGAGACGTGCATTGGGCACTCGTCGCACGCAGAGAGCCGGCTCCTCCTGAAGCAACCGGCGGACGTCGTCGACGGTCCGTGTTTGCGCTTGCCAATCCATGATGGCGACATGCCCGTCATCGCCGGCCGTTTCGTTCACGTGCAAGACGGCGTCATAGCGGAAGCGCGTCAGCTCGTTATGCTGTCGCCCGGTCTTGAGCTGGATCTCCACGCGATCGATGGAGGGGATGTAGCCTCGCAGTGCCTCGAACAACGCGGGGTCGATCAGGAGCTCTCGCTCGTGCGCGGCGTTGGCCCGTGCTCGTGCGCGAACCTGTTCCCTCGCGAGCGACGCGGGGGCACGCTGAAGCTGAACCGAGGCGTGGAATGCGTCGAGCAGGCGTACGTTGCGCAGGTCGCCGAGGAAGATCCGGCCGCCGCTCCCGAGTGCCTGGGCCGCGCATTCGAGCACGCGCACGAAGTAGTGAATCCCGGGAAAGTACTGCGTCACGGAATTGATGATGACCGTGTCGAAGCCGTCCAGATCGTCGATCTCGTGAGCCGCGCGCCGTAAAAGGTCAACGTGATCCAGGCCAGACCGTGTGACGTGTTCCTGGAGGCGGCAGAGCGTCTTTTCAGAAAAGTCGAGCCCCACATAGCGCTCGCAGTGAGGAGCGACCTGGAAAAGGATCAGACCCGTCCCGCAGCCGATCTCGAGCACGCGCGTCGGCCGGAGCGCGAGGATACGCGCGACGGTCGTATCGAGCCACTCGCGCATCTCCTCGGCCGAGAAGGGGAGACCGGTGTAACTGCTGTTCCAGCCAATCGTGTTGAAGGTCGCGTCCCCGTTCGCCGCGTTTTGACTGTATGTGTCCTCCCAGACAGCCTGCCACTGGGCAATCTGCTCGGTACGCCCGTCCGAGGTCTCTGTCGGTGCGTTCGCATCAGGCACGACATAGGCGACGAGCCGCTTGTCTCCCGGCACATCCTCACGCGCCAACACGACCGACGCACGCACCCCAGGCTGCTCGCACAGCACCGCCTCGATCTCGCCCAGTTCCACTCGGAATCCCCGTAGCTTCACCTGGTGGTCCAGGCGACCGAGGTACTCCAGCGATCCGTCCGCAAGCCAACGACCCAGGTCTCCCGTCCGGTAGAGCCGGCCGAGTTGGCCATGGTGAACGAACTTCTCCGCCGTCAGCTCCGGACGGTTGTGATAGCCCCGCGCCAGGCCCACGCCACCAATGTGCAGTTCACCCGGCACGCCCACGGGCGTCTCGCGGCCTGCGCCGTCAAGCACGTGCATGTGGATGTTGGCGATCGGACGACCAATCGGCACCACGCGCCTCGTGTCGTTGCGCCGGCATTCCCAGTACGTCACATCGACTGCCGCCTCGGTCGGACCGTACAGGTTGTGCAGCCGCGCACCGACCCGTTCGAAGAACCGCTCTTGCAGCTCATAGCTCAGTGCCTCGCCGCTGCACATGACATCGCGCAGGCTGGCACAGCGGCGGTCGAGTGTGGACTCGGTGAGAAAGGCTTCGAGCATGGAGGGGACGAAGTGGCAGACGCTGACGTGTTCCGCTTCGATGAGGTCGGCGAGGTAGCCGGGGTCCTTGTGGCCTCCGGGCCGAGCGAGGACGAGGCGAGCGCCGGTGATGAGGGGCCAGAAGAACTCCCAGACGGAGACGTCGAAGCTGTAGGGGGTTTTCTGAAGAACGGTATCGTTGGGCGTAAGGCGGTATGCGTCCTGCATCCACAAGAGACGATTGCAGATAGCGCGGTGCGAGTTCTGAGCGCCTTTGGGTCGTCCCGTTGAGCCAGAGGTGTAGATGACGTAGGCCAGGTGCTCGGGGTTGAGAGTAGGAGACGTAAAGGGTTTTGTAGCGCCGGTTGCGCGGGCCTCTGTTTCCCTCCCCCCTTGTGGGGGAGGGTTAGGGTGGGGGGTTCGAACGGCCAAGGGCGACGCGATCCCCCCACCCCAGCCCTCCCCCACAGGGGGGGAGAGAGCAAGAGTCTCCGTTGCGCACGGGGAAGGGAACGCGACAGAATCACGAGGAGCCTCAGTCCAGCCTGCACCGGGAGATCCATTGAAGGCTTGTTCGCGCGTCGCACCCCAGCCTGTGTCGAGGCAGAGAACCTCGCCTTGGTGGCTGGGCAATTGCTCCCGCAGATGGGACTGTGTGATCAGGACATCCGTGCCCGCGTCGTGGAGCATGAAGTCGAGGCGATCGCGAGGATAATCGGGATCGAGCGGCACGTAGGCGCCGCCGGCCTTGAGGATGCCGAGGAGAGCCACGACGAGTTCGAGCGAACGTTCCATGGCGACGGCGACGGGCGTATCAGGGCCGACGCCAAGCTGCTGGAGCACCGCGGCGAGATGCTGGGCGCGATGATCCAGTTCGCGGTAGCTCAAAACTTGCCCCTCGTACCGCACCGCCTCGGCGTCCGGAGTGCGGCGGGCTTGCTGCTCGAAAAGAGCGTTGAGTACGTACTCTTGTGCATAGTTTACCTGAGTTTCGTTCCATCGATTGAGTTCTCGATGCTCGGCGCTGGTGAGCATCGGCAGGTCGGAGAGCCGCTGGTGCGGATCCGTCGCCGCGGCCTCGAGCAACGTACAAAGATGCCCGACCAGGCGCGCGGCGGTTGCCGGCTCGAACAGCTCGGTGCTGTACTCCAGCGTCCCGCGCAAGCCCTCGTTTTGTTCGACGATGAAAAGCGACAAATCAAACTTGGATGTTCCGCTGTCGACGTCCCAGGAGCTGACTTTCAGATTGCCAAACTCCAACTTCGGCAGGGGCGCATTCTGGTAGACAAACAACACCTGGAAGAGAGCTGAGCGGCTCAGATCGCGCTCGGGACGAAGCTCCTCCACCAATCGTTCAAACGGCAGTTCCTGGTGTGCGTAAGCGCCCAGGCAATCCTCGCGCACGCGGGCCAGGAGCGCGCTGAAAGAGGGATCACCCGATAAGTCACCGCGCAGCACCAGCGTGTTCACGAAGAAGCCGACCAGCCCCTCCGTCTCGGCCCGGTTGCGGCCGGCGATGGGGGTGCCGACACAGAGGTCGTCCTGGCCGGTGTAGCGGTGTAACACCGCCTCGAACGCCGCCAGCAAGATCATGAAGGGCGTGCAGCCTTCCCGTTTCGACAGAGCGCGCACCGCGCTCACGAGTCCGGGTGTCAGCTCAAACGGGCAGAGCGCGCCGCGGAACGTCTGCACGGCGGGTCTCGGGTGGTCGGTCGGCAGGTCGAGCGTTGCCGTCGCGCCGGCCAGCCGTTGTTTCCAGTATGCGAGCTGACGGTCGAGAGAATCGCCCTGGAGCGACTGGCGCTGCCATACCGCGAAATCGCCGTACTGGATTGGCAAGTCGGTTGGCACGGCCCGACTCGCCGTCGTCTTCGCCTCGTAGAAGGCCATCAGATCGGTGAGCAGGACGCCGAGCGACCAGCCGTCAGCGACGATGTGGTGCAATGTGAGGAGTAACACATGCTCGAGTTCGCTGAGCCGCAGCAAGCGTGCGCGGATGAGCGGCCCGCGCTTCAGGTCAAACGGTTGCTGGGCTTCGACCGTCGCCAGTCTCCGGACCTCGTCATCATCGCGTACGGAACTGACCGGCATTTCCAGATTCAGCGCTGGCGAGACGACCTGCACCGGCACGCCGTCGGGGCCGGCCATGAATGTGGTTCGCAGGACGTCGTGCCGGCGGACGAGGGCGTTCAAGCTTGCGGCGAAGGCGTCGATATCGAGCTGCCCGGAAAACCGCGCGGCCAGGGGTACGTTGTATGCGGCCAGGCCGGGGACCATCTGGTCGAGAAACCAGAGCCGCTGCTGGCCAAATGAGAGCGGGAACGACCTGGCCCCGCCCGCCTTCTTCCGCAGCAGTTGGGCGAGCATCGCCCGCTTCTCATCCGCCGACAGCTCGGCCACAGGCTTCGAAAGCGTGCTCATCGACACCTCGATTTAGACTTCCTCACTCGCAAGTGCCTCGCGCAACAGCGAGTCGACGTCGTCATCCGACAACGCGTCGATCTGAGAGAGAATCGCGTCACCGGCGTCCTGGCCCGCTCCCGCGATTTGACCGCTCGCGGGCTCCTCCTGGGCTTCTTTGATCGCAAGCGCGAGCGTCGCGACGGTCGGCTCTTCGAACAGCCGGCGCAGGGGGATGTCCACAGCGTAGATCTGCCGAAGCCGCGAGAGCACCTGAGTCGCGAGCAGGGAGTGACCGCCGAGGTCAAAGAAGTTATCGTGCGCTCCCACGCGCTCCACGCCCAGCACTTCCGACCAGACCGCCGCCACGGCTTCCTCCACCGCATCCCGAGGCGCCACGTACGACGCCGCGGACACCGCCGACTCCGGCGCCGGCAACACCTTCCGGTCCACCTTGCCGTTTGGCGACAGCGGCAGCGCCTCGAGGACCACGATCGACGACGGCACCATGTATTCCGGAAGCCGCGTACGCAGCGCAGTTCGCAGCCCCTCAGTCGGGACTTCTGCGTCCAGCACCACATAGGCGACAAGCCGCCTGTCTCCCGGCACATCCTCGCGCGCCAACACCACCGACGCACGCACCCCAGGCTGCTCGCACAGCACCGCCTCGATCTCGCCCAGTTCCACCCGGAATCCACGGAGCTTCACCTGGTGGTCCAGGCGACCGAGGTACTCCAGTGATCCATCCGCAAGCCAGCGCCCCAGGTCGCCCGTCCGGTAGAGCCGGCCGAGTTGGTCGTGGTGGATGAACTTCTCCGCCGTCAGCTCCGGCCGATTGTGATAGCCTCGCGCCAGGCCCACACCACCAATGTGCAACTCGCCCGGCACACCCACGGGCGTCTCGCGACCTGCGCCGTCGAGCACGTGCATGTGAATGTTGGCGATCGGACGACCGATCGGCACGACGCGTCGGGGGTCGTTGCGCCGGCATTCCCAGTACGTCACATCGACCGCCGCTTCAGTGGGTCCGTACAGGTTGTGCAGCCGCGCACCGACCCGCTCGAAGAACCGCTCCTGGAGCTCATAGCTCAATGCCTCGCCGCTGCACATGACATCGCGCAGGCTGGCACAGCGGCGGTCGAGTGTGGGCTCGGTGAGGAAGGCTTCGAGCATGGAGGGGACGAAATGGCAGACGCTGACGCGTTCGGCTTCGATGAGGTCGGCGAGGTAGCCCGGGTCCTTGTGGCCTCCGGGCCGAGCCAGGACCAGGCGAGCGCCGGTGATGAGGGGCCAGAAGAACTCCCAGACGGAGACGTCGAAACTGTAGGGCGTTTTCTGAAGGACGGTGTCGTCGGGCGTAAGGCGGTAAGCATCCTGCATCCAGAGGAGTCGGTTGGAGATGGCGCGGTGCGAGTTCTGAGCGCCTTTGGGTCGTCCGGTGGAGCCCGAGGTGTAGATGACGTAGGCCAGATGCTCGGGGTTGAGAGCAGGGGGGGTAAAGGGTTGATCGGGGGTGGCGTCCCAACCGGTGTCGAGGCAGAGGACCTGGCCCTGGTGGCTGGGCAATCGGTCTCGGAGATGGGACTGTGTGAGCAGGACATCCGTGCCTGCGTCCTGGAGCATGAAATCGAGGCGATCGCGGGGATAGTCAGGATCCAGGGGCACATACGCGCCGCCGGCCTTGAGGATGCCGAGTAGAGCGACGACGAGTTCGAGCGAGCGTTCCATGGCGACGGCGACGGGCGTATCAGGACCGACGCCAAGCTGTTGAAGCACCGCGGCGAGATGCTCGGCACGCGCATTCACTTCCTGGTAGCTGAGCGCGTGGTTTTCGTATCGTACGGCCTCGGCGTTGGGTGTGTTGGCGACCTGCTGCTCGAAGAGCCGGTGGAGCAGGGGGGTCTGCAGATAATCGACGAGTGTGCTGTTCCAGCCTTCGATTTGCTGTTGTTCGGCCTCGGTGAGCATGGGGAGCGTGGAGAGGCGCTGCTGGGGTGCGCTGAGCGCGGCGTCGAGGAGTGTTCGGAAGTGTCCGACCAGGCGCGAAGCGCTCGCCGGCTCGAACAACTCGCTGCTGTACTCGAGTTCTCCGGTCCAGCGGCCGCCCGCTTCCGTCAACCGCAACGTGAGATCGAACTTGGATGTGCCCGTTTCCACGTCGGACTGGGAAGCCTCGAGACCGGGCAATTCCAGCACGTCGGTTGGTGCATTCTGAAGTACGAACATGACCTGGAAGAGCGGCGAGCGGCTGGAATCGCGCTGGGGACGAAGCTCCTCCACTAGTCGTTCGAAGGGCAAGTCCTGGTGCGCATAAGCCCCCAGGCAGACGTCCCGCACTCGCCCGAGCAATTCCGCAAACGTCGGATCGCCTGACAGGTCCGTGCGGAGCACCAGCGTATTGACGAAGAGTCCGATGAGCCCCTCGGTCTCGGGCCGGGTTCGACCGGCGACCGGGGTGCCGATGCAGAGGTCGTCCTGGCCGGTGTAACGTTGCAACACCGCGTTGAATGCAGCGAGCAAAACCATGAAGGGCGTGCAGCCTTCACGGCGCGCCAGGTCGCGTACCGCTTGGCCGTCAGGGAGTTCGAAGCGGACGCTGGCGCCCTGGTAAGTGGGGACGGGTGGCCGTGGGTGGTCCGTGGGAAGGTCGAGCGCGTCAGGGGCACCGGCGAGTCGCTCTGACCAGTAGGCGAGCTGCCGGTCGAGGACGTCTCCGGCGAGCCACTGCCGTTGCCAGGCGGCGTAATCCGCATACTGCACGGGCAACGGCGGTAATACGGGCGTACGATCCGCGACGAATTCCGCGTAGAACGCCCCCAGCTCCCGGTTCAGGATCCCGATCGACCAGCCGTCGGCGACGATGTGGTGCATCACCACGACGACGAGATGTTCCTCACCACTGAGCTGCAACACGCTCAGGCGCAGGAGTGGTCCGTGCGACAGATCGAACGGTTCGCGGGCCTCCGTCGACGCGAGCCGTTTCGCCTCGATGTCGCGCACCCCAACCGGCAGGGTCCGGAGATCGATCGTTTCGAAGCAGAAACTGGTTTCTCTGTTGATCGTAGCGACGGGCTTGCCGTCGGTTCCCACGAACGTCGTACGCAGGGCTTCGTGGCGCTGCACCGTGGCGTAGAGGCTCTTTTCGAGCGCTACCAGATTGAGCGGGCCGGCCAGATGAACCGCGGCGGCGATGTTGTATTGCGGGCTCTCCGGCTCCCACTGATCGAGGAACCAGAGCCGTTGCTGGGCGAAGGAAATGGGAAGCGTATCCTCTCGCGGCAAGGGCAACAGCGGGGGAACTTGATTCCTCTCGCTCGTGGCACGTTGTTGCGCAACTTGCCTGGCGAGGCCGGAAACCGTGGGACACTCAAACAGCGCCCGTAACGAGACGTCGATCTGGAAGATGTCGCGCAGCCGAGAGACGACACGCGTCGCCAGCAAAGAATGACCGCCGAGGTCAAAGAAGTTGTCGTGCGCTCCGACGCGCTCCACGCCCAGCACTTCCGACCAGACCGCCGCCACGGCTTCCTCCACCGCATCCCGAGGCGCCACGTACGACGCCGCGGACACCGCCGACTCCGGCGCCGGCAACACCTTCCGGTCCACCTTCCCGTTTGGTGACAGCGGCAAGGACTCCAGCACCACAATCGACGACGGCACCATGTACTCCGGCAGCCGCGTACGCAGGGCAGTTCGCAGCCCCTCGGTCGGGACTTCCGCGTCCAGCACCACGTAGGCGACGAGCCGCTTGTCTCCCGGCACGTCCTCACGCGCCAGCACGACCGACGCGCGCACGCCAGGCTGCTCGCACAGCACCGCCTCGATCTCGCCCAGCTCCACCCGGAATCCACGGAGCTTCACCTGGTGGTCCAGGCGACCGAGGTATTCCAGCGATCCGTCCGCAAGCCAACGCCCCAGGTCTCCCGTCCGGTAGAGCCGGCCGAGCTGGCCATGGTGAATGAACTTCTCCGCCGTCAGCTCCGGCCGGTTGTGATAGCCCCGCGCCAGGCCCACACCACCAATGTGCAGCTCGCCCGGCACACCCACGGGCGTCTCGCGACCTGCGCCGTCGAGCACGTGCATGTGAATGTTGGCGATCGGACGACCGATCGGCACGACGCGCCGCGGGTCATCGCGCCGGCATTCCCAGTACGTCACATCGACCGCCGCTTCAGTGGGTCCGTACAGGTTGTGCAGCCGCGCACCGACCCGCTCGAAGAACCGCTCTTGCAGCTCATAGCTCAGTGCCTCGCCGCTGCACATGACATCGCGCAGGCTGACGCAGCGACGGTCGAGCGCGGGCTCGGTGAGGAAGGCTTCGAGCATGGAGGGGACGAAATGGCAAACACTGACGTGTTCCGCTTCGATGAGGTCGGCGAGGTAGCCGGGGTCCTTGTGTCCTCCGGGCCGAGCAAGGACAAGTCGAGCGCCTGTGATGAGGGGCCAGAAGAACTCCCAGACGGAGACGTCGAAGCTGTAGGGGGTTTTCTGAAGGACCGTGTCGTCGGGTGTAAGGCGATAGGCGTCCTGCATCCAGAGGAGTCGGTTGGAGATGGCGCGGTGCGAGTTCTGAGCGCCTTTGGGTCGTCCGGTGGAGCCCGAGGTGTAGATGACGTAGGCCAGATGCTCGGGGTTGAGAGCAGGGGGGTTGAAGGGTTTTGCAGCACCGGTGTCGAAGGCTTCTGTTTCCCTCCCCCCTTGTGGGGGAGGGTTAGGGTGGGGGGTTCGAACGGCCGAGGGTGACGCGATCCCCCCACCCCAGCCCTCCCCCACAAGGGGGGAGGGAGCAAGAGTCTCCGTTGCGCACGGGGAAGGGCTCGTGACAGACTCACGAGAGGCCTCAATCCAGCCTGAACTGGGATTTTCATTGAAGGC
This sequence comes from Singulisphaera sp., assembly GCA_027451445.1. GTDB lineage: Bacteria > Planctomycetota > Planctomycetia > Isosphaerales > Isosphaeraceae > DAIDJG01. Next base: position 31,126 of record DAIDJG010000119.1, on the reverse strand, counting down.
ATGTCCGCACGTAGAACCCCAGCCGGTGTCGAGGCAGAGGACCTGGCCCTGGTGGCTGGGCAGTCGGTCTCGGAGATGGGACTGTGTGAGCAGGACGTCAGTGCCTGCGTCCTGGAGCATGAAGTCGAGGCGATCGCGGGGATAGTCGGGATCGAGAGGCACATAGGCACCCCCGGCCTTGAGGATACCGAGGAGAGCGATGACGAGTTCGAGCGAGCGTTCCATGGCGACGGCAACGGGCTTATCAGGACCGACGCCAAGCTGCTGGAGCACCGCGGCGAGATGCTCGGCACGCGCATTCACTTCCTGGTAGCTGAGCGCGTGGTTTTCGTATCGTACGGCCTCGGCGTTGGGTGTGTTGGCGACCTGTTGCTCGAAGAGCTGATGGAGCAGGGGGGTCTGCGGATAGTCGACGAGTGTGCTGTTCCAGCCTTCGATTTGCTGTTGTTCGGCCTCGGTGAGCATGGGAAGCGTGGAGAGGCGCTGCTGGGGTGCGCTGAGCGCGGTGTCGAGGAGTGTGCCAAGGTGTCCGACCAGGCGCGAGGCGGTCGCCGGCTCGAACAATTCCGTGCTGTATTCGAGCCAGCCCTCGAACCCATCGGACGATTCGGTGAGATGGAGCGCGAGGTCGAACTTGGACGTACCCGTGTCGATGCGTGCGGCGTTCATGACCAGATCAGTCGGCTCTGTGGTGCGGCGTAGCTCGTGATCGAGCACGAACATGACCTGGAAGAGAGGCGAGCGGCTGGAATCGCGCTGGGGACGAAGCTCCTCCACCAGTCGTTCGAAGGGCAAGTCCTGGTGTGCATAAGCGCCGAGGCAGACGTCCCGCACTCGCCCGACCAATTCCGCAAAGGTCGGGTCGCCCGCCAGGTCGGTACGCAGCACCAATGTGTTGACGAAGAGTCCGATGAGCCCCTCGGTCTCGGGCCGGGTTCGACCGGCGACCGGGGTACCGACACAGAGGTCGTCCTGGCCGGTGTAGCGTTGCAGCACCGCGTTGAACGCGGCGAGCAAGACCATGAAGGGCGTGGAGCCCTCACGACGCGCCAGGTCGCGTACCGCCTGGCCGTCAGGGAGCTCGAACCGGACGCTCGCGCCCCGGTAGGAGGGGACGGGTGGTCGTGGGTGGTCGGTGGGGAGGTCGAGCGCGTCAGGCGCACCGGCGAGTCGATCTTTCCAGTAGGTGAGCTGCCGGTCGAGGACGTCGCCAGCAAACCACTGCCGTTGCCAGGCCGCGTAATCGGCATACTGCACGGGCAACGGCGTGAGAGACGATGCGCGGCCCTCCGTGAAGTCGCGGTAGAGTGTTGTCAGCTCGTCGAAGAACACGCCCAGCGACCAGCCGTCGGCAATGATGTGGTGCATCACGACGACCGCGAGGTGTTCCGCGTCGCCGAGGCGCAGCAAACGCGCGCGGACGAGTGGGCCGCTCGCGAGATCGAAGGGACAGTGGGCCTCGGCTTCGGCGAGCCGCTGGGCCTCGGCCTCGCGCGCCCCGGTCGGGAATGTGCTGAGATCGACCACTGGCAACGAGAAGGGTGTCGCCGAGGCGATCACCTGCGTCGGCTGTCCGTGCTCGACCGGGAATGTCGTGCGCAGGACCTCATGGCGCTGTACGATGACGCCGAGTGCCCGTTCGAGGGCATCCACGTCGAGCAGCCCGATCAGACGGACGGCGGCCGGGATATTGTAAAGGGCGCTGTTGGGTTGCCACTGATCGAGGAACCAGAGCCGCTGCTGTGCGAACGACAACGGCAAACACGCCTGACGATCGGCCGGCACGATTGGCTCGGCACGATGCGACAGGCCGCCGGCCTGTGCGTTCTCAATCCAGCGCGCGAGTGCGGCGACGGTCGGCGCTTCGAACAGGGCGCGGACCGGCACGTCGACGCGGAAGACGTCGCGCAGGCGGGCTGCGACGCGCGTGGCGAGCAGCGAGTGGCCCCCCAGGTCGAAAAACTGCGACTGCGGTCCGATGCTCTTTACGGGGAGAAGTTGCTCCCAGACGTGCACCACCGCCGCTTCCAGAGGTGAGAGTGCGTCGTGTTGTCCATCCGCGGTCTCCGTCTGAGGCGTAGGGAGGGCCTTGCGGTCGACCTTGCCGTTGGCCGTCAAGGGAAGGGCGTCGAGCAAAACGAACGACGAAGGGACCATGTGCTCGGGCAGTTGGGCACGGAGATGACGGGCAAGGTCCTCGGCCGAGGGCACCAACGCACCAGCCGGCGTCACGTAAGCCACGAGGCGCTTGTCGCCGACGGCGTCCTCGCGCGCCACTACGACGGCCTGGCCGACGGACGAGTGACTTCGAAGTACCGCCTCGATCTCACCCAGCTCGATCCGGAATCCACGGATCTTGACCTGATGATCGAGCCGGCCCAGGAACTCGAGCTCGCCGCCGGCAAGCCAGCGCACCAGGTCTCCGGTCCGGTACAGCCGCCCTCTCGGCTCTTCGCCGAACGGGTCCAAAACGAACTTCTCGGCCGTGAGCTCCGGTCGGTTCAGATATCCCCGCGCCAGCCCGATTCCGCCAATGAACAACTCGCCCGGTACACCGACCGGCACGAGCTTTTGCTGCGCATCGAGCACATAAACCCGCGTGTTGGCGATCGGCCGGCCGATCGTCGGAACGGCCCTGCGCGGGACCAGCGACGCGGTGGAATAAACCGTTGTCTCCGTCGGTCCGTACATGTCGAACACCCGGTCCACCGTCCCGAGTGCGTGGACGTCGCGCACCAGCGCTTCCGACACCGGCTCGCCCGCGAGGATGACCGTCCGCGCCGTTGCTGGCACGCCCCCGACGTGCGAGAGTGCGGACATCGCCGAGGGAACCGTGTTGATCAGCGTGATCGGCGGCTCCGCTGGTAAAGTCGCCAGCGCGTTCTCAACCAGGATGATACGGCCGCCGCAGGACAGCGGAACGTAGAGCTCGATGACCGAGATGTCGAAGGCGATCGACGTCGACGCCAGCACGCCGGCCAGCGCCTCCAGTCCGAGCACGCGATGAGCCCAGGCCACGAGCGAGACCACGCCGCGATGCTCGATAGCCACCCCCTTCGGCCGGCCCGTCGAGCCCGACGTGTAGAGCACGTAAGCCAGGTTGTCGCCCCCGGCGCCGCTGGCCGGATTGCGGTCGTCCGCACGGGCGATCGTCTCCGCATCGGCGTCGAGGAGCACACGCGGCGCGTTGGTTGCGGGAACCCGGTTCGCCAGCGGCGTCCGGCTCACCACCAGGCCGACCCCCGCGTCGTCCAACATGAACGCCAGCCGCTCAGCCGGATAGGCCGGATCGAGGGGCACATACGCCGCACCCGCCTTGAGGATGGCCAGAAGCGTGACGATCAAATCCGGCGTCCGATCCAAACAGACCCCGACGAGGGTCTCAGGACCGGCACCCAGCGAGCGCAGGTGCTGCGCGAGACGGTTGGCGCGTTGGTTGAGCTCGGAGTAGGTCAGCCGCTCGTCTCGGTAAACCAGGGCCTCGGCATTGGGTGTGCGCGCGACTTGCGATTCGAACAGGGTGTGTAAGCACGTCTCGTCAGGAAGAGGTGCATCGGTGTCGTTCCAGGCCCGCAGGACGCGGTGCTCGTCTGCGGTGAGTAGCGGCAGCTCGGAGAGTCGTAAAGATGGGTCCTCCAGCGCGGCCTCAAGCGTGGTTTGCCAGTGACCCAGGAACCGCTCGATCGTCGCGCGGTCGAAGAGATCGGTATTGAATTCGAGGAACCCTCCCAGACCCTGTGCGTGTTCCCGAACATAAACGCTCAGGTCGAATTTCGCGGTTTCGGTGTCGACCTCGGCGAAGGTTGCCGTGAGGCCTGGCAGTTCGCGCTGAGAATCGGGCTCGAGATCATAGGAGATCAAGACCTGAAACAGAGGTGAACGGCTCAGGTCGCGATCGGGATGAAGCTCCTGGACGACCCGTTCGAACGGCAAGTCCTGGTGGCCATAAGCCCCGAGGCACGCGTCTCGGACGCGGGCGAGGAGCTGCGTGAACGTCGGATCGCCCGCCAAATCACAGCGGAGCACCAGTGTATTGACGAAGAGGCCAACGAGTCCTTCGGTCTCGGCCCGGTTGCGGCCTGCGATCGGAGTGCCGACGCAGAGGTCGTCCTGGCCGGTGTAACGGTGGAGCACGACGTCGAGCGAGGCGAGGAGCACCATGAATGCGGTACATCCCTCGCGCTGATTGAGCGACCGCAATGCGTTGACGACGCGGTCGTCAAAACGGAACGGCAGGCGAGCACCTGACACCGTTCGAACGGCCGGCCGAGGGCGATCCGTGGGCAAGTCGAGCGCGGCGGGGGCACCAGCGAGCTGGGTCTTCCAGTAGGCGAGGTCGCGCTGGAATGCCTCACCTTGCTTGGCGAGCCGCTGAGCCGCCGCGTGATCCCGGTAGCGCAGCGGCAACTCGCCGAGCGAGGCGTCCTGACCGGTCACGAAGGCGTCGTAGAACAAGGCCAGCTCGCGCACGAGAATACGCATCGACCAGCCGTCACCCACCGAGTGATGAAGCACAATCAAGAGCGCGTGTTCATCCTCGCCAAACTTCAACAGTGCAAGCCGTAGAAGCGGGCCGTGTTCCAGGTCAAACGGCCGCCGCGCTTCGGCGAGAACTTCAGCACGAACCTCTGCCTCCGAAGCGCTCCGCAAGTCCGATAGCGGCAAGCCCAACGCTAACGCCGGTGCGACGTGCTGGACGGGCCTCCCGTCGCGCGCGACGAGCGTGGTGCGCAACGTCTCGTGCCGCGCCACGAGTGCACGGAGCGCCTGTTCCAGAGCGGTCACATCGAGCATGCCCCGGAAGTGGACCGTGGCCGCGATGTTGTACGAGGGATCGTCGGGGTCAAGCTCATGCAAGAACCAGAGCTGCTCCTGGGCGAACGAAAGCGGCGCGTCTTCCTCGTCCGAAATCGCGCGCGAGCCGTTCGCCTTCAATAGCCGTGCGAGCAGCGCACGCCGCTCGGGGGAAAGCGAGGCCATCTCACTCAGAAGCTCGTTCATGTGAGTATGCTCCTGACCGACGCGTCATCGCTCGCGAGCAGCGTCTTGACCTCATCATCGGAAAGTCGCTGAAGCTGTCCGAGGAGCGTGGTCAGATCGAGGCGCTCCGAAGGGGCTTCAGGCGTCGAGAGTTCCCGGTCGATTTCCGCGGCCAGTTGGGACAGGCTGGCCCCTTGGAGCAGGTGCGTGAGCGGGAGGGTCACGCCGAGGTTCTCCTCCACGGCATTCTTGAGTTCGAGCGTTGCCAGCGAACTGAGCCCGAAGGTGTTCAAGGGACGGTCCGGATCAACCCGCGAGGTATCCTCACCCAGCATCCGGGCGACTGCACCGCGAACGTAGCCAATAACCCGGGCCGCCCGCTCATCGGGCGGTAGAGCCAGGAGTGTCGACCGTGTGAGCCCGTTGCACGCCGAACGGGCCTGGGCATGCCACTGCCCGAGCGCGTCGAGCATCGCCCCCTGGTAAAGGCGCCGACACTCGCCCCGCTGAATTTTGCCGCTTGATGTCTTCGGGAGTCCTCCGGGACGGAGCAAGACGAACGCGTGCAGGTCGGCCTCGTGCTCCTCGGAGATGGCGCGGCACACCGCCTCGGCGACTTCCGCCAATTGGGGCTGACGTCGCGGAATGGCTTCGCAGGCGATGACGAGTCGCTCCAGACCCTCTTCAACAACGGCGAACGCGGCGCAGGAGCCCCGCTGCAAATCGCGGTGGCTGCGCTCGGCCGAAAGTTCCAGGTCGTGCGGGTAAAGATTTCGCCCGCGCAGGATGATCAGATCCTTCCGACGCCCGGTGACGAAGAGCGCACCGTCGTGCAGGAAGCCGAGGTCTCCGGTGCGCAGGAAGGGTCCTTCGCCGGTGTCGGCCAGGGTGGCTCCGAAGGTTTGCCGACTCTCATCGGGCCGTTCCCAGTAGGCCTGTGCCACGCTTGGACCGGAAAGCCAGACCTCGCCGACGCGGCCGGGCGGGCAAGGACTCTGCCGCTCGGGGTCAACGACGATCAGGCTTTGATCGTCCAGGCTTGACCCGCAGCTCACGAGGACATCGCGCGGGCATTCGCCATCGGCGGCGACCTTCACCTGGCCCGTCTCCAGCATGGCCTTGCAGACGCCGAGGGTCCGGGGTGCCGCGTTGCGCCGGCCGCCCGCCGCGATGAGGGTGGCTTCGGCAAGACCGTAGCAGGGGTAGAACGCCTCGCGCCGAAAGCCACACGGACCGAAGGTCGTCGCGAAGCGCTCCAGGGTCTCGGCACGCACGGGCTCGGCGCCGGTGAATGCGACCTGCCAGGCGCTCAGGTCAAGCGTTGCCCGCTGCTCGGGAGTGACCTTCCGCACGCACAGGTCGTAGGCAAAGTTGGGCCCGCCACTGGTGGTTCCGCCGAAGCGCGAGATCGCCTGAAGCCACGCGAACGGACTGGCGAACATCAGTACGGGCGAAAGAAGATGACAGACAAATCCTGTGTACAATGGCTGGAGAATACCTCCGATCAACCCCATGTCGTGATACGGCGGAAGCCAGATGATGCCTCGGCTTTCCGGGGTATGGCCAAAGAGACGCCGGACCCATTCACAATTGTGCAATAAATTGCCATGGGTGAGCATGACCCCTTTAGGGGCCGATGTGGACCCCGAGGTGTACTGAAGCATCGCGAGATTCGTGGGCCCGAGTGCAGGCTCACACCAGTCGGCTGCGGGGTCGAGGTCGCTTGACGTCAACCACAAGGGCTCGGGCCATGAGTCCTGCTGGGGTTCGGTCAAGGCACGCATCGTCGGAGCTGCGAGCACGGCTGCGGCTCGCGCGTCGTTGGCGATGGCCCGCAAGCGGTCGAGCGATCGCCCCCGGCGCGGGGGATAAGCGGGAACCGCGACAGCACCCGCATAGAGGCACCCAAAGAAGGCAGCGATGTAATCCAAACCGGGCGGAAAAAGTAACAATACCCGCTCGCCGGCCAACCCCCGTGCTTGAAGCAGCGCTGCCCAAACGCTGGCCTGCCGGTCGAGTTCGGCATTTGTGATGGTCGCCTTCTCGGTCTCCCCGTCGGCGAGGAAGACGAAGGCCACACTCGCCGGCTCCTCCGTGGCCCGGCGCCGGAGTACCGACACCAGGGAAGGATGCTCTTGCCCTGAGCCGCTTACGTCACGTGTCGCGATGGCCACTCGCCGGCCCTCCGTCCCAGATCGAATTATCACAAGAGGTTGCGATAGCGCTCCTTTCGGAGGCGCGCACCGCGACCACCCAGCTTCCGCGCGAGACTGACCAACGCGCGATCGTCTCGCGACGCCTTCAGAGTACGAAAGTCCGAACTGTCACAACTCGGGTCCAGAAGACGACGAATCCAAAACACATGTCCTTTGAGACCGTCGTCGAATCGCCCAACCTGACCGCATCTATCATGCCATCTCGCGTGCGAGCCTACGGTGGCCCCGCCGCCCGATGTCAGAATGGTTGGTCGATGGTATTTTTTGTCACAGACATGTTCTACTGAAATGTTGCCGGCTGGGCCAACCCTGCGCAACAACGGGAAAGGACCTGCACGACTGCATGTGAGAACTGCCACCGGAATCCTGTTGATTGAACTTAAATACACTAAATCGCATGCCATGGTCTCGAGAACGCGTACGCAAGATGCGATCTTAAGTGTTGGTGCTATTGGAACTAGGGGCGTCGCAACCAGTCGACGACCCCCCCCGGCAACCGAGCATGCGTTGCGTCTATTTGCGCGGAGGTCAGTTCATAAAAGAGCCAAATAAAAAACAATAAATGCGAATGTACCGCCGCGATCGACTGCCCGGGGCACCCGAATTGCAGGGTGAATTCCATGGGTTGCATCCTTGAGTTCATTCCTGAAACAAACGGCAGTTATCCGATGGTGCGCCCGGGCTTCGGCCTGGTATCCTCGTGGAAACCCTCCCATGGTTTTGCAATCGCGAATACGCGGATCAGCGGGCAAGGAACACGGAGCGCGTCGATACCAAGGTGCGTTCGAGCTGCTGGAAGACCGTACGGTTCCTTCGACGACCTCGGTGCTGGGGGTGAACGTGGGTGATGTGCCGACGGCTCAAGACCTGGGGCTCCCCCCCCTGGTTGCTGAGCCTGTCTCGGCGGATGTTCAGGTGAATAGCGCGCTGGCGCAGCTTTTCGGTGGGCAGCCTGCGCTCTCAATGTTTGTTCCGCTCCCTGCATTCTTGACGCCTGCGGGGACGTCGACCGTCACAACGAACTGGACGGGGCCGGTGACGTTCACCAATTTCCAGGTCGATAATGGTCAACTGAATGCAATGGCCAGCCAGATCACGTTGCCGGACGGGGGCACGCCCTACGTTTCGCCGTACTTGCAGTCAGTCTCGCTCCAGACGGCTCCCACCCTCGACGTCGTTCATTTCGAGATGGAGCCGCTGGCCCTCAACCTGTTGGGTGTCAACGTCGCGCTGAGCGGCGTAGACATGACGATGAGCTTCCCCGACGTACCGGGCAGTTCATTCTTCACAGGAACAAGCGGGGCGTCGCCGGTCTCCGTCGTCAGTAGGGGACTGGATCTGTTTGCCGAGGGGTTAGGAATTGCGCAGCAGAAGGTCAACGAGGTCGTCGGAGGGCTACGACTTCCCGCGCCTTTGAGCACGGTCGTCGAGCGCCTGGCGCCAGCGACTTCCGGGACTGTGCCCGTGGCCGACTACCAGCTCGCGGCCACGCAGATCGACGGGCAGACGATCACGATCGGCCTTGCGCAGGGCGCGAACGTGAGCGTCAGCGACACGACCGGTGCCGACGAGCTGCTGGGCAATTTGCTCGCCGACGCAATCTCGCTCGAAGACAAGGGCGAGGCGGCCATCGACGCCCTGCGCAATCAGTTGGAGACCGACCTGCAATCGATTTCGCCCTTTGACCTGCTCAAGGACATCCTCGCTAACCTGGAATTTCCAGGGATGTTTCCGGGATCGTCGTTGATCGAAACGGTGTTGGCCGACCTCTTCGTCCCAGCGTTGTCGTCGGGAGATCTCACCACCGTGGCTGACCAGGCCGATCGCCCGGACCTCGCCGGCGGCTCCGCGGGTCTCTCCGGTGGGATCTGGGGCCTGTACGGGCGGAACACCGTGAGCGGTTACGGTGGATTCGGCGCCAGTTCGTCCGGTGCCGCAGGAGGGGCGAGAATCCATATCGACAATGACGGCGAGTCGGAAGTCGTCGTCGAGGACGCTCCGGCGCACCAGTGGGACGAGAGCCCCTTGCCCCAGGTTCTGCCCGACTTGAATCCGCCCGGTTTGAGCGGACCGCTTTCGCCGCAATCCACCCACGAGACCAGCGCTGCCGTATCAAGCCGTCAGACCCCGCCTGGCTCCGAAGTCTGGGCGCGGACGCTCGCGCAGGGTATGGCGTGGACTACCACCGCACTCATCGCAGCCGGGTGTACAGATACACCTCATAGCGTGCCGGAGGAGTCCTCTGACGCGGAGTTGCGCTGTGAGCACGATTCGTTTGCCGACGAGCTCGGCGGTGCGCTTCTTGAACTTGCGCTGGAATGTGCGGAATCCACCGACCTTCCGGATTCCGCTGTGCCCTCGGTCGTCGAGGCAATCAACGTGATGGCGCTTTGGGCTCTGGGCCAGTATCTGCTGTCCGAGCGCATCGATGTCGCCGAGCGCCTCAGGGCGGAACTTCGTCCGTCGTACTTTTGAGTTGTCGCGACCGCGCCGTGGCAAACGGTTGCCCGGGACCTATCGGATCCGCAACTTAATCCGGATCGGCGAGCCGGCGACGTTTGGGTTCCGATTGGGAAAGGCTGGCGAACTGTCCGGCTCTCCGAATCGAACATAACGCCCATTATCAGACGTTGGGTTTTGGTTCGGAGGGGTCCCTCCCGTTCCTTGGTCGTCCACGCTCACGGGACTTGCGACAGGTCGAGCCACTTCCATCGAAAGCCTGACCGCCACGAGTCGTCGTTCCGAAGGTATTTGCACATCGCCTTCGCCACGCGATGAAAACCGAATGGCCGGCCCTCGGCTCGGTAATGGTCCGCGAGCGAACCGGATTGGTATTCCACGATATGGCCCAACGGCGCTTTCCCAATCGGCGTCTTCGCCGTCTGGATGTACGTCAGCTCATCTACGGACAGGATGACATACTCCTCGCTAAGAACCAGGTCGACGATCTTCTCCTCCGTCGGCTCGTGGTCAACGCCGTCGGGCCATGTCAGGTACATCGGAGATTCTCCCGAAAATGGATTCAGCCGAGGGCCGCTTACTTCGGCCCGTTTGCCGGAGGCGGCTCGACGAGGTTCAGGTGGCGCTCCAGTAACTCTCGTAATAGCTTCTCATCGCCCTCGCCGCCGCTCACGCGTCCCGCCGTCTTCAACTCGCATCGCTCGGACCTTCTCATCAATGGATGGCAATCGGGTTGCCCGGCGACCCGGTGGCTCCCTTCAAGCGCAAGGGGCTGAATACAAAGGCGAACTCATACACCTTTTCGCGGGCGAGCTCGGACAGGTCAAGGTTCTCCAGGTGATAGATACCCTGGCGGATGAGGTTCCACTGGTGCACGGGGTATGAGGTTGCCGGGTCTTCAGACGGCGCAACCTCGATCGCAAAGTTGTCGGCCCCGATGAGCACGATCTTGCGATCGCTGAGCCAGCGGGCCGCCGCCATGCCGATTCCCGGTTCGCCGGAGCCGTAGGCCGCGTTGTCTTTCATCCACAGCTCGCCATGGCCCGTGTGGATCAGCACCACGTCACCCGGCCGGATGGTCAGCTTTGCTTCCGCCAGGCATCCTTCGAGATCCTCCGGCGTAATCACATATCCCGAAGGCAAGCGCTTCGCCTTTCGGTGGGCGGCCACGTCGAGCAGGATGCCGCGGGTGAAGATCGGGCCGACATTCTCGACGCCGAGTTTTTGCAGGCCGTAAGGCGTCGCGAACTCGGTCCGTTTGAAGCCATTGTAGAAGTAATCGTCGTTGCCGATCCGCACCCCTGCGTGCCCGAGACCGTCGAACTGCGTTCCGACCTGGCCGATCTCGCCGGAAAACATCTCGTCGAAAAACACACCCTGATTTTTGCCCGCTGGCGGATACGTGGGTGAGCCGGGGATCGTCAGGCTGTAGTGGCGTTTGCCCGGCAAAGGCATACCTTGTTCATACACGCGTCCGAGCGAATAGACCTTCCCCTGCCGGATGAGCGACCTGGCCTCGATCACCTTCTCGGGCGTGATTCGATTCGCCGCCCCGCGCTGGTCTTGAGCCCCCCATTCCGACGGCCACCACCGCGGTCCGATCGGCGTCTCGCGATCGCTCGATTGTTGCGCAAACACCCAGCCCGACATTCCCGCTAAGAATACCAGCGCGATTGTTCGGACCACGGACGCACGCGCGCTGCACTGCCACCCACCTCGAACTCGCTCGATCATGGAAGCCTCCAGGAAACGTCCCCCCGCGTATCGAGACCGCCAATTTCCACGGCACGCAGGGCCGAGTCAAGGGTCGATCGGGGGAAGCCGGCACGCTGTTTGCGAGTCTAGGAGAATCGTTCGGGCGTCGTGGCCTCAGGGCACGTCCGAAGGGAAGACAGGCCAATTGGATTAACGTAACCACTCGCTCGTACAGGTGTTCCCATGCAAACTCTCGTACAGATGCCGGTGATCTATGCCGCGGCCCAGTACTCTTTGCTGTACCTCCTCTTCGGTGGGGGAATTATGGGTGCGATCGGCATCTACATCGTGGCAAAGATGCTGGGTAAGTAACGACCAAGGTCTTCCAACCCTCCTTCCCCAACTGCCCTGAAGGAGGGGATCCGCAGTCGCGTCCGCGTTAAGGGCAGATTGATATAAACGCCCCCATGACTCGTGGCCATAGCCTGGGTCGTGGGGGTTCTGTGTTTTTGGCTTTCTGAGTGCCAGGACAACATGTCCCTGCGCGAAAATCCACTAAAGCTTTGGCGTGCATCAGTTATTCCTGCGCGCGCCTTTACCGTCCCGGAAATGCCAGGATCGAACCCGGTGCGGACTCTGCCGGACGCTCCCCTCGTGCTCCAAGGGCGAGTAGGCCAGCGCGTGCGGTTTCACACTGAGGATCGCAGCCGAGAGCGGCGCGGTACCAGTAGGCAGCCTGGTTGATGTCGTCAAGCTCGAGGGCCACATCGGCGAGTTGGCAACGAATTTGGGGATCGTTCGGTCGCTCATTTGCGATACGCGTTTGGTCCGATAGCGTCGAAGTCAATTTGTGGAGGACCTGGAAACGGGCCAGGTCGCGTTGCCCTTCGGCCTCGCGTCCGGCCCGGAATAGTGCCAGCGCGCGTTGATAGTGGTGTTGAGGGACGAAAGGATTCGCGGTAATGGCGCGGTCGAGAAAGGGGAGGGCTTCATCAAACCGCCCCTCGGATACGGCAAGTGCGGCGCGTTGACCAAGGAGGCCCGAGTGGTCCGGGTATGATTTGAGGCCCGAATCCAGCAACTCATGTAGCGCGGCGCTGTCATCCCGTGCGCGGACGCATTGAGCGAGGAGATTCAGCCGCTCGGCCTCGGGGACGCTTCCTCGACAAAGCTCGAGCTCGCGTTCGGCGTCGCTAAACCGCACCAGGTGAATCAGCACCTCGGCGAGTTCGAGTCGAACCTTGGGCTGACCGGGTACGTGCTGAAGTGATGCTTCGTACGCGAATCGGGCATTCTCGAACCGGTTTTCCTCTTTGTAGAGAAGCCCCAGGGTGCGCCACGCTCGCGCGTCGTTGGGGTCCAGCCTGGTCACTTGCGTCAGGGCGTCCACTGCCGACGACCAGTCGCCGATCTCGTACGAGGCCGCGGCGAGCCAGCGCAGCGACTCCGTGTCGTTGGGGCGTTGCTCTAACACTCGATGCAACCAGGCGGCAGCGAGCTGTGCATTCCTGGCCGCGAACAGAACGCGCGCTTTCCAGTAATTGGCTTCGACACCCCATGGCCCCGCGGGCTCAATGTTGTTGAGGGGGGCAACGGCGTCGGCAGGTCGCCCTTCCTCCACGGCCGCCCGGGCGCGCAGCAAGAGCGCTCGGTCCCGCGTGCGGGCCGACGATTCTGGCAGGTCGAGCCAGGAGAGCGCCTCGGCAGGTTCCCCGTCGTCAAGGAGACGACGTGCCTCGGATAGGTGCTGCTCGGGTCGCCCCCCCAGCCAGAAGGCCACGCCCGTTCCGATCAGGCCCAGCACGGCCAGGGAGACCACCGCATTTCGCCACTGAGCGGGTTCGAGTAAGCGCATGACTTCGAGGGCCGAGACGCCCCAAAAGGGCGTCTCGGATTTTGGGGCTCTCAGGAGCTCAGTAGGCCGTCGCGTCGATGACCTCGCCCCCCGCCCTTGTACTCAGGGCGCGGTAGGTGACCCGGGCGACCGATGACTTGACCGCACGCGTCGAACCGTCGCAGAACAGGAAGTTGACGATCCCCGGGTGCTGGCTCCGGAATCCAAACCCAACGCACCAATTGTCACTGGTCCAGATCGGGACGCCGTTGACCACGGTCTGCGTCGCCGAGGCCGACCCACCGCCCCTCGGGACGACTTGGGTGTTGATGGGAACGCAGGTCGATCCCGTCGAACCATTGCCATTGATCCACGAGAACCAGTTGCACGAGTAGAAAATGGTCTCGCCCGCGGCGAACGTGTTGCTCGTACCGTCGGTGACGTCGCGGATACCGTAGGCGCCGTACTGTCCTTGCCGGCAAATGATCCCAGTGGCGGTGCCACCGTCGCCGAAGCCGTTATTGCGGATGGCGGGCGCGTTCGGGAAGGGGAATGCACTACACTGGGTGTCGTTGTCCCCCAGGTTCCCGAGGTAACTGAGTTTGGGCCCTTGTCCCTGCCAATTACCGTTGTCATCACGGCCGATGACCGAGTAGTTGGGCGAAGTGTCGCTGGGACACGCATACACGCTGACGTAGGTCATGCAGACTGTGGAGTTGATCAAGGTCTCGGATCCATACGTGAAATTCATCGCGTTGAACAGCGACGTTTGCTCAACGTAGGGAAGGATCATGGCAAACCAGCTCTGCCGACCTGTGGGTTGTGCTGGCCGATAATCGCTCCGTCGCCCGTGTTAAACGTGGTCAACGTGAAGGAGCCGTCCGACTCAATCGGTCCGTTTCCCGACTCGCCGCTCTCTCCACCTTTGCCGAGAATCGGCACAAATGTCACCGTGCCTTTTGTCACCGGCTTGCCGTTGTACACGACCTTGCCATGGACCTTCGCCGTCTCCGGTCTCGGACCACCGGGGTCTCCACAGCCAGCGACTGCGATGCACCCCCACGCCGCAACTGCGGCGATCATGGTGTTGATACGCATCCTTTCGACCCTCAGTACGAGCCAATGAAATGAAACGCGTGCGGTCTCGGGCCTCGTTCGAGGCGCGATCCATGTGTTGAACCAGAGGAGTGGTTGCTCGTCAACCTCCGCGTTCCCTATCCCGCACAGATTCTGCCTGTGAAGCGAGAATTTCACAGCGGCACTCCGAATACCAGTCTCAGACAAAAGCGGTCTTCGGTGCGAATCTTACATTCGAGGCTCTTATACGTGCCCGAAGAGCGGAAGTCGGCTCGTGGACGGAACCGGATCATTGCTTCGGAGCCATGGGATCGGCGCGCGCCTTGGCGTTCAAATGATGCTCAATACTTCGGCTCGTGGCCCGGCTTCCATTTAATATTGCAGCCGATGCTCGCCTTCTGGTGCTCGGAAACGGGCTGACCGGCGAGCACCGCATCGAGCGCAGCGCGAAGGTCTTTGCCTGTGACGGGGATATTGTTGCCCGGCCGACTATCGTCCATCTGACCGCGATAGACGAGCTTTCTCTCGCCGTCGAAGACGTAGAAGTCGGGCGTACAGGCCGCCCGGTAGGCCTGCGCGACATCCTGGCTCTCGTCGTAGAGGTACGGGAAGACATAGCCGGCGGCGACCTTTTCGCGGGCCATGTTCGCGGGGCTGTCGTCGGGATAGCCGTTGGCGTCATTGGCGCAGATGGCCACGATGGCGGCCTTGTCGCGATAGTCGCGGCCGAGCTCCGCCAGACCTTGCCGCACGTGTTTCACGTAGGGGCAGTGATTACAAATGAACATCACCAAGAGGACCGGAGAGCTGCGGAAATCGTCGAGCGATACAGTGCAGCCTTCGGTGTCGGGCAGCCGAAAGTCGGGGGCCGGCGAACCGAGCGGGAGCATCGTGGAAGGGGTCAGGGCCATGGCTGGAGGGCTCCTCGTGCAGGAGGGAAGAAACGCGTGGCTTTGTCGCCAAACGGGTTGCGGTAGCCTACCGTCTCCTCGTGCTCGACGGTAGTCCCCGGCCGATTGCGGAGGGGGCTGGCGGTGGCTAACATGACTGCTCGGCGGTGGTCTCGATAAGCTCGACCTCTACGTTCCCGCCGAGGCCCCCGCGCCGTTGCCGCTGATCGTCTGGGTGCATGGCGGAGGCTGGAGCGGCGGAAGCAAGGCCCCCTGCCCCGCGGTTCCGCTCTCCGGGCGTGGTTTTGTCGTTGCGAGCGTCGAGTACCGCCTCTCCGGCGAGGCCTTGGCCCTTTCCGTTCTCCAAGTCCCAGGATGAATCATGACGACGGTGGTGGAACCGGCACGGATGTCTCCGCCGGGGCCCAAAGGGAACTGGCTTACCGGCAACCTGCCGGAATTCCGCCGCGGTCGGCTCGAGTTCTTCGATCGTTGCGCGCGCGAGTTCGGCGACTGCGTGTCGATCCGGCTCGGCCCGCGCCGTGCAATGATCGTGAATCACCCCGACCTCGTGGAAGAGGTGCTCGTTACACACAACCGAAGCTTCATCAAGCACTTCGCGCTCCGCCTGACGAGATCCACGCTGGGCCAGGGCTTGCTGACGAGCGAGAGCGACTTCTGGCGCCGGCAGCGCAAGCTGGCGCAGCCCGCGTTCCACCGCGAGCGCATCGCGGCGCATGCGAACACGATGGTCGAATTCACCGAACGGATGCTTCAAACCTGGGCCGACGGCCAGACCCGCGACGCCCAGGAAGACATGATGCGGCTCACCCTGGAGATCGTCGCCAAGTGCCTCTTCGACGCCGACGTCTCCGGCGACTCGGCCGACGCCAGTGCGGCGATGGAGACGACGCTATGTTGCTTCACCGCACGGGTGAACACGCTCCTGCGCTTGCCCGAATGGTTCCCGACTCCGGTCAACCTGCGGCTCCGCCGGGCCGTCGATCGGCTCAACGCGATCATCTTCCGCATCATCGCCGAGCGCAGGGCGAGCGGTGAGGACCGGGGCGACCTGCTCTCGATGCTCCTTCAGGCCCAGGACGACGATGACGGCGGCCAGATGACCGACCGTCAGCTTCGCGATGAGACGATGACCCTCTTCATGGCCGGTCACGAGACCACGGCGAATACCCTGGCGTGGGTCTGGTACCTGCTCGCCCAGCACCCGGAAGCCGAAGCAAAGCTGCACGCCGAACTCGACGACGTGCTCGGCGGACGCGCGCCGACGTTCGACGACCTCCCGCGCTTGACCTGGGCCGACATGGTGGTGACCGAGACCCTGCGCTATTACCCCACGGTCTGGTTGCTGGGCCGTGAGGCCATCGAGCCGGCCACGATCGGCGGATACGACGTGCCGGTAGGTGTGACCGTGTTCATGAGCCAGTGGGTTCTGCACCGCGACCCTCGCTACTTCGACGAGCCCGCAGCCTTCCGCCCCGAACGCTGGGCCGATGGGCTCGCCAAGCGCCTGCCGCGTTATGCGTACTTCCCGTTCGGAGGCGGGCCGAGGATCTGCATCGGCAACCAATTCGCCCAGATGGAGTCGGTGCTCTTGCTCGCCACGATCGCCCAGCAATACCGGTTGAAGCTCGTTCCGGGCGCGGTGGTTACGCCCTTGCCGACGATGACACTTCGGCCGGACAAGGGCGTGCTCGTCGTGCTCGAGCGGCGGAGGCGCTGATCGCGCGGCCGGTTCTGTGCTTGGCGACGCTTTTTCAGCAAAGGGAAACCGCGCTCCCACTACCGCACTGGCGTCCCTTGTGCCGTGTCGGATACGATCAGCGCACCCGAGCCGGGGAGCGGAGACGCGGTTTCGTTCGATCGTCATCACTTTCGGGGAGGATCGAGGGATGTCGGAATCGGGTTCGATGGATCGTCGCGGTTTCCTGCACGCGGGGGTCGCGGCGACGGCGGCGGGACTGGCAGCCGGTGTTGTCCGGGCGCAAGACGCGGCGGGCGACGCGAAGCCGGGTGAAGGCAAGCCGGTACTGCCCAGGCGCATGCTGGGCAAGACTGGCGTCGAAGTAACGTTGCTCAATCAGGGAACCGTCGGCGAGCCCGCCGCGCTGGATCGTCTGCTGCGCTTTGCTTACCGCGAGGGTGTGCGCTACTTCGACACGGCGGAAAGCTACCGAAACGCCGAGACCGTCTTCAAGGCCTGGTTTGAAGCTCAGCCTGAAGTGCGCAAGACGATTTTCCTCGCCACCAAGCACCATGTGAACCGGCCGGAAGAGATGCTCGATAAGGTCGACAAGCGTCTCGAACGTCTGGGCACCGACTATATCGACCTGCTCTTTTTCCACGGGCTCAGCACGAACCAGAAGGACTGGCCCAAGAGCAAGGAAATGAAGGACGCCATCGAGGCGATCAAGAAGACGGGCAAGGTGAAGTTCGTCGGCTTCTCGACCCACGACCCATCGATCGCCGAGCAGCTCCAGAACGCGGCAAAGGGCGGATTCATTGATGTGATCATGCTCAGGTTCAGCCCCTGGCTCGAGAAGGACTCCGCGCTGAACAAGGCGCTCGACGCCTGCCACAAGGCGAACATTGGCCTCGTGTCGATGAAGCAGATCGCCGGCCAGGCGCTCAAGATCACGCAGGCGCGCGTGCCCTCGCTGCAAGAGAAAAACCTGACGCCAGCGCAGGGGCTCCTTCACGCGATCTGGACCGACGAGCGTTTTTCCGCTTCGTGCGTGACGATGCGAAACCAGGACCAGACGCGCGAGAACGCCGACGCCGCCCGCCGTTTCGAGCCGCTCAAGCTTTCGGAGCTGAACGAACTCCGCGACGCGCTGCTGGCCGCCGGCCCGACGATGTGCCCGAACTGCGACGGCCGCTGCGCCGTGGCCGCCGGCACCAAGGCGAAGCTCGGTGACCTCGCTCGTTTCTACACCTATCACGAAGACCATGGGATCCGCAGCCACGCCCGCGAATGCTACTTGGAGTTGGCTGCCGAGGAGCGTGATTGGTTGGGGGCTGACCTCGCCGCCGCCCGCGAGGCCTGCCACAATAAACTCGACTTCGCCAAGATCCTGCCGGAAGTCGACCGGTTGCTCGGATGACCGGAGTCGTCGCGAAGGATTAACGACGCTCTCCCCGACGTGCCAGCGCATCCGCCGCGGCGAACGTGAGGATCACGGAGCCGGCAACGAGCGTGCGGTACTCGTCCGGTAGCCCGGCTGTCGTGATCATCGTCGCGAGCGATTGCAGCAACAAGCATCCCGCCGCTGCACCAAGCACGCTCCCCGCGCCCCCCTGGAGTGAAACACCTCCGACCACGCAGGCGGCGATCGAGTCGAGCTCGAGGTTCGTTCCGGTATCAGGCTTCGCGACGCGGACCCAGGAAAGCCAGAGGATCGCGGCCAGCCCTGCCGCGAGCCCGCTCAGGGCGAATGTCGCCACGCGCACGCGGACGGTCCGCACTCCGGCCAAACGCGCGGCCTCGGCGTTGCCCCCCACCGCGTAAACATATTGACCGAACACGGTCTGTCGCAGGACGAGCCAGGCGAGCAACGCGGCGCCCAGGAAGACGAAGGCGCGGAACGCCAGAACCGTTCGACCTAGCGTGATCCCGGCGCTCAACCGAGCAAACGCCATGACCTGGGAAATCGGCTGCCCTCCCAGAAGCACGAACGCTGCGCCTCGGTAGATCAGGAGTGTGCTCAACGTGGTCACGAAAGCATTCGTACGAACGACGGCCACGAAGAAGCCGTTGATCGCGCCGAGCATCGCGCCCAGACCAAGGCCCACGAGCGCCGCTGGAATCGGGCCGGTGTAGTCTTTCGCAAGCCATGCCGTCGAGGCCGCCGTCAGCGCCACGATCGCGCCCTGAGACAGGTCGAACCCTCCACCGATCAGCACGAACGTCTGTCCGGCCGCCAGGACTCCGACGATGCTCGCCAGCTCGAGAATGCTTCCTAGCGTATGAAACGTGAAGAAACGCTCCGTCCGCCACATCAAGATCAGTCCGCCGATCATCAGGAGAAACTGTGGCAACCGGAGTAAGACGGTACGGAGATGCTCTTTCATACGACAGTTTCCTGAAATAGGAAGAGATCGATCCGCAGATGTCGCCGATGAACGCAGATTAAGAATTCCTAACGAAATGGCAGATGCAAGATGTCAAATGGCAGATGCAAGATGTCGGTTGGTGCCCAACGCGATATTGCGCTCGCCGAGGAATAGGCTCTCGCCACTCGTCCGGCATTTGCCATTTTGCATTTACCATCTGTCATTTTGCATTTGCTATTCAGGCCACAGGACGTTCTCAAGGTCGACTGAACCGAACTGAGGTTCTTCAGGATTCATCTGCGTTCATCGGCGACATCTGCGGATCGATCTCTTCCGCTGTTTGGCTCGCTGAGGATTCTTCCCGCTCGGAGGACCACGATGCGATCGGCCAGTCGTTGCAGTTCCTCGGTATCGGATGTTACCAGAAGGATTCCACGGCCCTGCTCGGCCCAGTCTTCGATCTGGCGGTGGATCGCTTCGCGGGTCTTGACGTCGATGCCGCGGGTTGGATCGTTGAGGATGAAAAGCTCCGGGGCAGTCGCCGCCCAGCGGGCGAGGAGCACTTTTTGCTGGTTGCCGCCAGAAAGCGTGAGTGCGCGTTGGCCCAGGCCCGCACTGGTGACTTCGAATGTGTCGCACCACTCGCTCGCCTCTCGGTTTCGTGCCCGGCGATTCAGCCACCCGAGGCGGCTGAATTTCGGGAGGATTGCGAGGGAGAGGTTTTCGGCGACGTCCCAGGTGGAAATCAGGCCCTCGCGGCGGCGGTCGGCGGGGACGGACGCGATGCCGAGCCGGCGGGCGTGGAGAGGATGGCGCGGCCGAAAGGACCGTCCTCGCCACTCGATCTGGCCCGAGCGCAGTCGCGTCGCGCCGAAGAGGGCGCGGGCGAGTTCTTCGTGACCGGATCCAGCCAGGCCGGTCAGCCCGACGACCTCTCCGGCTCGCACCTCGAGGTCCACGCCTCGAAGCGTTGACCCGGTGGCACCAACAACACGCAGCAAAGGAGGTCCGGACGGATGGCGAGGGGCCGTCGCGCGCAGGTCCACGGCAGAGCCCACCATGGCGGCGACCAGGCGGTCGTGCGACAACTCCGAGGCCGGCCACGTGCCCACCTTCATTCCGTCGCGCAGCACGGAGATGCGATCCGCGAGTGCTGAGACTTCTTCGAGATGGTGCGAGATGTAGATGATTCCAAGTCCGTGGGATCTCAAGTCACGCAGGACCTGGAATAGGTGCTCGGCCTCGGTACGGGTGAGGGCCGCCGTGGGCTCGTCGAGCACAAGCACCCGGGCCTTGCGGCCGAGGGCCTTGGCGATCTCGACGAGTTGTCTCTGGCCAGTCGTGAGCGCTTCCGCCCGCGCGTCCGGATCGACGGGGAAGTCGAGCGCACGGAGCCGATCGGCACCCATCCGGCGAATTTCGCGGCGGTTAATCCACGGACCGACCCGCGGCTCGTTCCCCAGCGCGAGGTTCTCCGCGACGGTCAAGGGACCAACGAGGCTGAACTCCTGGTGGATCACCGCGACGCCTTGCGCCAGAGCGTCGGCAGGGTCGTGAAACCGAGCGGCGACCCCGTCGAGGAGGATTTCACCCGAATCCGGTCTCACGGCGCCGCCGAGCACCTGGATCAAGGTGCTCTTCCCCGCCCCGTTCTCTCCACAGAGCGCGTGGATCTCTCCGGGCCGCACGTCGAGATCGACATCCCGCAGCGCCCGCACTCCCGGATAGGTCTTCACGATCCCGCGCAGCAACACGCGCGCAGGTC
Source organism: Singulisphaera sp. (assembly GCA_027451445.1). Taxonomy (GTDB): domain Bacteria; phylum Planctomycetota; class Planctomycetia; order Isosphaerales; family Isosphaeraceae; genus DAIDJG01. Next base: position 10,138 of record DAIDJG010000119.1, on the reverse strand, counting down.
CTGGCGAATCGACGGCGGGCTCGGACACGGTCATGACCGAACGGTTCCCCTCCGCACTGAGGGCCTCGGCGCAGGCCCCCAGAGTCCCGAAAGCGTGGAAATGGGGACTGGCTCCGGCCGTCTTCGGACGGTGCCCGTCCCCATTTCCACGCCCGCTCCGCTGGAAAAGGGGGACAGGCACCTCGAAGACTCGGAGCCAGTCCCCCTTTTCCAGCTCCGCTCAACTTCCAAAACAGACTCTCATACTGAGGGCCGCCGCCGAGCCGGCTTGTTCTCGGGTGCTGGGAGAATCCGGGTCTTCTTGGGAACCTTGCCCCGCTTGGGTTCGGCCTTCGCTTTCTTGGCACGCGGCGTTTTCGTGGGGAAAAGGTAGGGCACAACGTCATCGAGCGTGTCGACCGGCTCGAAGGTCATATCGGCCTTCACTTCGGCTGGGAGCTCGATAAGGTCCTTCTCGTTATGACGAGGAATGAGCACCGTGAGGATCCCTGCCCTGCGCGCGGCGAGGACCTTTTCGCGCACTCCGCCAACGGGCAATACGCGGCCGGTGAGCGTGACCTCGCCAGTCATCGCGAGGTTCTGATGGATCGCCGTCTCCCGGAAAAGGCTCATCAATGCGGCGGCGATCGCGACGCCGGCCGACGGACCATCTTTGGGGACAGCGCCCGCGGGTACGTGAATGTGAATGTCGTGCCTGCGGAGCATCGCCGTATCGATACCCAGCGTCTGTGCGTTGCTTCGCAAGTAGCTCATCGCCGCGTGGGCACTCTCGCGCATCGACTCACCGAGCAGACCGGTGAGCGTCAGCCCCCCCTTCCCCGGCATGCGGGTCGCTTCGATGAAGAGGATCTCGCCACCAGTCGGAGTCCACGCTAGGCCCGTCGCGACGCCCGGCGTGCCGGTGCGGTCAGCCACCTCGCGGAAAAACCGGGGCGGACCGAGCGCACGCGCGACCTCCGCCGTTCCCACCGCGTTCTTGGCCTTGTTTCCTTCGGCGTGCCTGCGGGCGATCTTGCGGCAGATTGAAGCGATCTCGCGTTCGAGATTCCGCAAGCCCGCTTCCCTCGTGTAGTCAGCGATGATCTTCCGCACGCCGTCGTCGCTGAACGTCACACTCTCGACCGACAGCCCATGCGCATCGAGCTGCTTCGGGATGATGTAGCGCTGGGCGATCAGCGTCTTCTCCTCCTCGCTGTAACCGGGGAGCTGGAGCACCTCCATCCGGTCGAGCAACGGCGAGGGGATCGTCTCGAGCATGTTCGCCGTGGCGATGAACATGACCTTCGACAGGTCGAAGTCGACGTCGAGGTAATGGTCACGGAACGTCGAGTTCTGCTCGGGGTCGAGCACTTCGAGCAGCGCCGCCGCGGGATCACCCCGAAAGTCGGCGCCGAGCTTGTCGACTTCGTCGAGCATGAACACAGGATTATTGGTGGCCGCCTTGCGAATGCCCTGGACGATCCGGCCCGGCATCGCGGCGACGTAGGTGCGGCGGTGCCCTCGGATCTCGGCCTCGTCGTGCACACCTCCCAGGCTGATCCGCACGAACTCGCGGCCCAACGCCTTGGCGATGCTCTTGCCCAGCGAGGTCTTCCCCGTCCCCGGAGGACCGGCGAAGCAGAGGATCGGCCCCTTCATGTCCTTCTTCAGCTTGCGCACGGCGAGGTATTCGAGGATCCGTTCCTTGATCTTCTCCAGGTCGTAGTGGTCAGCGTCGAGGACCTTGCGCGCTCGACGCAGATCGAGCCGATCGCGACTGGACTTCGACCACGGCAGGACGGCCAACCAATCGAGATAGGTGCGAACGATCGAGTACTCGGCCGAGCTCGGGTGCATCCCGGCCAGCCGTTCGATCTCGCGCTCGGCCTCGGTCAGCACCTCATCGGGCGGCTCGGCGTTCTTCAAACGCTTCCAAAGCTCGTCGAGCTCGGGGTTCTCCCCCTCCCCCTCGCCGAGCTCTTCCTGGATCGCCTTGATCTGCTGACGCAGGAAGTGGTCGCGCTGGGCTTTGGTGATCTCGGAGCCGACCTGTTCCTGGATCTTGCTTGAGAGCTCTAGCACGGCGAGCTGTCGGGCGAGCAATTGCCCGAGCTTTTCCAGACGCACGCGCACGTTGGGCTCGGAGAGGAGCTTCTGCTTCTCCTCGATCGTGAACGGCAAGCTCGATCCGAGCAGGTCCGCGAGCCGGCCGGGCTCACGCGTGTTCATCGCCGCGACCTGGAGCTCTTCGGGAACCTGCTGACTCTGGTCGACCATTTTCTGGAACAGCCGGTTCACATGGTGGACCAGCGCGTCGAGCTCGACCCCCTCCTCGACCACGTCGTCCAGCGGCTCCAACCGGCCAATCAGGTAAGGCTCCGACTTGACGACCGATACGAGCCGAGCGCGGAAGAGCCCCTGACAGACGATCCGTGTCGAACCGTCGGGGAACTTGAGCATCTTAAGCACGGACCCCGCGCACAGGGTCGGATACAGGTCGGCCTGCCCCGGCTCTTCGGTGTCCGGGTGCTTCTGGCTAATCAGGGCGATCAGCTTGTCGCCCGCGAGGACCTCGTCGATGAGCTTGATGCCGCCGGCCCGGTTGACGACCAGCGGGACCACCGTCTGGGGAAAGACGACGTCCGAACGCAACGGGAGCAGCGGCCACTCCTCGGGCCAGGGCGAGTCGGTATCCGGGCGCTCGGTGAGCACCAGCGCCCTTCCCGTGGCCGTAGTCTCTTCGGCCGCGTCAACGGGGTCAGGGATCGAACGCCTTGGCGTTTCCGAGGCTGTCGAACGGGGCTTTCGCTTCTTGGAACGCATGTCGATCTTATCAGAGAGGTCGAGGAAGATTACGCGAGAGAGATTTAACGAACTCGCCACGAATAACTTACCATGCTTTCGCTCCGCGCCTTGAGGGATTGTTGACCAACCGCACCCCGAAAGAAAGGGCGCACCCCTCCGACGCCGGCCAATTGGATATAAGTCGTTATTGTGTTTCGACTTGAGGCTCGACTCTCTCAGCCGCGTTCCAATTTGGGAGCTTCAAGCACGACGTCCCTCAGGAGGGCGGGCGACGTGGACCAAGTCGATTGATAGGTTGCTTCCAGCGGTATTGGCACGTACGTTTCAGGTTCGAGGAACAGCGGCATGTCCGAGAGGACATCGCCCACAGCGATTGCCTCTACATACGCGACCACAGTGAGACCCGCCGCATAGGATGCCAAGGTAAGCGGTTTATCCGCGGGCAGTTCCAGATGCTCCTCACCGAGCTCCTCCCAGATGGCCCAGTGCAAACCATGGGGATCCCGGGGCGTTGGTGGAAAGAGATCGATTACGACCATGTGAATGCCCTGTGTTATGCAGGTGACGACTTTTTCTACAAGGGCGTTTAGCGCCGCTCGGCTCGACTTGTTGCCTGGCGAGACGATCTCGATGATCGCGACGACATTTCCAAGCGAGTGGCGAATGACAATTTGGTTTGCTTTAGCTACATACGGATCAAGGTTGGCTTTTTGCACGTACTTCGTGCAAGGTGGGGACGTGGCGATGGCGACGCCTCCCTTCGTGACGGATCGAGGGGAGGCGCAGGGTGTGTGATGCAGTGTCAGTATGTTGGGTATGGGACCACCCACGACCTGCTCGGCGAAGGCGAAATATCCAGGTGGTAATCCACCGTTGTTCAGAGCGATCGAGAGCGCGGTGGTCCAATTGTGATGGAAGTGGTGAAACAACCCGGCATTAACGCGGGTCCAGTCGTGAATTGGCATCGTAATGCCTCCCATCCGGAGCTCGGGCCCGGTCTGCATTCTACGACTGTCTGCGGTGCGATCGCCACATCACATTTTCAAGGCGGGTCGCAATCGTCGCGCGGCCGGATCACTTCCAGAGCCGACCGCGCCCTGGCCAGCAGCCGAGCGTGCGAACACCGCTCCCGACCGCAACGATCAATCCCGCCTTCGGGGGCCGAAGAAGCATCGATGAGGGCTGCGCTTTCGCGAAACGCCGAATCGCGAAAGGGTGGGCGATTCCTCGCCCACCGGGTGACGTCCGAACTTCCAGGTCGACCGCGTTCTCAACGCTCGTCGATCTTCGTGTCGCCACCGATCGAGTCTTCGGGCGAGTGCTCGACAAAGTGCCAGGTGGCTTCGGTCGCCACGACCTTCAAGAACGTTTTCTTGAAGGCGCCCGAGCTGATGGTCCCGTCCGTGGGGATCGGGCCACGCTTGGGGAACTCGCAGTCGGCGTACTCGTCGTAGACGGTTTCCTCTTCCTTCGGCTTGTCGGTGAGCGCCTTCCCTTTAGTGTTCTTGGGATAGGCCATCTCGATGGCCTGAATGTGTGTGCGGGCCGTCCCGTGCAAGACGTTGAGGTCGCCTGGGTCCTTGGTCTGGAACTTCTCGATTTCCAGGAAGATCACAAAGTCCGCCTCGAAGGCCCGCGCCAGCTCTGCCGGATTGGTCCAGTTCGGATGGCCTTCGACCCAGTCCCAGACTTTGTTTTGGGGAACGATGTCGATTTTCTTTTCGAGTTTTTTCTTGAGGCGATGACCGAACTCGCGGGCGAGGTCGCGGTCGAGCGACATGAAGTCAGCCTGTGCGCCGGACGAAGAGTGGGTCAGGATGACGACCCGCTTGTCCTTGAGCGAAGGCGCCCCCTCAGGCGGGGGGATCATCGGTTCGTTGGGTTGAAGGAAGTAGAGAAGTGTACGAGGATCGCAGCCGGCGAGCGCCAGCAGACCTGCGCCGATGATGACGAACGAGCAAACGGCGCGGCGCGTCCGTGCGAGCGGCCGAGGGGTCATCTTAACGCCCTCCCAGAAAAAGGCGAATGGTCCAAAAAAAGAGGCTCAAGGCCACGGTACTCGAGACCAAGGTGATTACGGGTCCTTCCACCGACCGAAACCACACGGGCCTACCGCGGATCGCCCCGGCCACGAGCCAGGGGATCGTCATGAGACATGTCGGGGCGAGCAAGCTTCCCGCCGGGTTCGCACACCAGGACCGGACAAATCGGCCTCGCACGAACCACGCGAACGACGTCGTCATGCCGCAGGTCGGACAAGGGTTCCCCGTCACCGTTTTGAACGCACAAGGCGCCAGGCCAAGCTGTATGTGCGTCCCAAATCCCCGTGGGTCCGGCCGCAACAAACAAGCCACGCCCAGCACCGCCACCATGCCCAGCGCCGATAGCGCCATGGCCCAGCGGCTCAACCATGAAAGACGATCTTGAGAAACGTCAACGCGAGTCCGATTCAACGGCGTGCCGGTCAATCGACATGTCCCGACGCTCGCGCGGGCCTCTAGCACCCGAGTGGACGAATTGGATAGGTGGACTCACCTTAGCGGAGAACGTCCAACCACACAAGGGCAAGATCGACCTTTCGGAGCCCCCCGCGAGCAACGTGATCTAGTGAACGCTATTTAAAGATTATCGTAAGAGAATGAAATTGGAAAATGAATCCTAGCGCGTTCTCAGGAGTTGGATTCACCCGAGCGGACGTGCCGAGTCAGCTCGGGAGAGGCGAGAATCGAGCTCACGTCACGAGATCGATTCCAGCGTTAGCACAAAGATGAGAGTTGAATGCGCCGGGATGGGACCGTTTGCCGTGCCGCCGTAACCTGCGGCGGGCGGGATCCGCAGGATCCGTGTCTCTCCCACCTTCATCCCTACGGTTCCCGCATCGAAACCGGGGATGACTTGCCCTGCGCCGACGGTGAAACTGAAGGGCGTGCCACCGTGCTCGGCCGAGTCGTCGAAGATGTGGCCGTTTTTCGCGAGATAGCCGGTGTAGAGCATGTTGGCGGTCTGTCCCGCCTGGATTCCCGGGCCCGATCCGGGGGCGATGGTGGCAGTCTGCACCCCGTCGGACAGGGTTGTGTAGCCGGGCTCGCTGACGGTGAAGACCGATTTGCCGATGCTTTGCGAAAAGGATCCGCTGGGAACGAACTGGGCCGTGATCGCGTGCCGGCCGAAGTAATACGCGCTGCCGCCGGCCTGCGGTGTCAAAGTCACCGACGCGCCGCTGGTTGCGAAGTTGGGATTGGTTGAGGTCGTGGGCGCCAGCGTAAGCGTTTCGATTACCTGTCCGTGGTCGAGAAGGTTCACCGTCCCCGTGGGCGAACCTGCCGAGGCGGCGGCCCGAACCGACACGTTGAAGGTGATCGGCTGGCCAAGCGTGCCGGCGGTGGCCGATAGCGTCGTCGCCGTCCGCCCCTGCGCAGCAACGTCCGCGGCGCCATGATGAAGAGTGCTCCCCGACATCACGACACGGGTCTCAAGGATTCCTTCGGCGACGGAAAGCGTCGGCGCGAACGGTGAGCGCCTCGTTTTCATGAGATGGTCCTGAGAAACAGAGGGGAGTCGGGCAACGACCTGAGAAACTCGTGACGCATGCCACCGGGTCAATCGTGCTGAGCCGGCCGAGGATGTGAAGCAGTTGATCCGGTCCGGGATCGAGAAGAAGTGGTTCCTGTCGCGGCCGTAGTATAGCATCCGCCTCTTGGGCGCAAACCACAGTTTTGCAAAGTCCCCGGGATCGATGTTAAAGATGAGGGGAATCGTGGGAGGCCGTGAATGGCGAGTCCGCGCTCACCCGCGAGCCAAACACGACGGACCGGGGGGATTCCAAGATGTCCGAGCAAGCGACATTTGAGACCCTGGGAACAACGCTCGTCGCCGCTGCTCTCACCGTGTCACGATCGAGCAAGGGATGGGTGGACAAGGCCGTCGCTCAACTTCCCGACGAAAAGCTGCACATCGCCCTCGATGCCAACACCAACAGCATCGCGGTCATCATGAAGCATGTTGCGGGGAACCTGTTGTCGCGCTGGACCGATTTCCTGGAGACGGACGGCGAGAAACCCTGGCGCGATCGGGATGGGGAATTCGTCGACTCCTTCACGACCCGCGACGAACTGACGAACTACTGGAACGCCGGATGGCAACAGCTCTTCGACACGCTGGCAGGTCTCTCTTCAGCCGACCTTGTCAAGACGATTACCATCCGCGGTGAGCCGCATTCGGTGCCGCTTGCGATCCAGCGCTCGTTGGCACACTGTGGATACCATGTCGGTCAAATCGTGATGATCGCACGCATTCTTGCGGGTGATCACTGGACCAAAATCACAATTCCGCGCGGAGGCTCCGCGAGCTTCAATCAACGGGTCTGGAGCTCGGACTCGTTCCAAGCCACGGCGAACGACGAGACGGATTGAGACCGCGGTTCGAAGAGGCGTCCCCGATCCGTCACAACGGTGGCACCTACCGTAACACTTGCAGGCGGCGAGGCCCTGGCTCCCACCACAGGGCCCGGTGTCAGGGACGACATCGACACTGGATTCTCTCGCAAACGCTCGAAATCGGACGACGAGAAACTTGTGGCTGCGCCGCCTTGGGTGGGCTATGGTGAAATCCGCGCGAGTCGCTGATGACTCGCCAAGCCAATGGGAGGCCGGGCATGCCGTTGTACGATTCGTTTAAGCAGGACTGGAAGAACACGAAGAAGGCCATGGAAAAGATCAGCGGCGGCAAGAAGCCTGCCGAGACGAAGATGATTCTCGGGATCGAGAAACGCGTTTCGTCCGGCATCGGCGCCGCGCTGAAGGCTTTGGATAAAGCCGCGCCTCAGGACCCCGCGCTGCCCACGCAACAGGAACTGATGAAGTTCCGGAAGATCATCATCAGGCTCAGAAAAGCGATCAAGGCCGAACTGGGGCTGATCCAAGCCGAGGTGGACAACTATCGTGATCCGCAAACGAAGGAACCGATCCAGGAGAAGGACAAGTATTACCGTGCGCTGAAGGTGTTCAAGGCGAAGCTCAAGCACTACGACGCCGCCGCGGCCCAGATGCTCACCGAATACCAGCAGGCGAGGGATACCCAGAGCAGCGAGGGCGAGAAGCGGATCGCCAAATACCTGACCGTGTGCAAGCAGCGACTGGCCAAAGCCGCGGTCGCGGTCAAGAAGATCAACGCCGAACCCACGTACGAGAGCTACAACGGGGGGATTGGCGATATCCGGCAGGCCTTTGCGGACAACCGAAGCGATGCGCAGGTGATCGCCGGCTGGTTCGAGTCGAGCCAGACGCGTTGCGATGTGAGGGAAGGCGACCTCCAACAGCAGTATCGTATGCTGACCGAAGTCGCCACGAGGGTTGACCAGGGCGCCAGCGAACAGCAGGTGCTCCGCATCACGAGTCTCATCAACAAGCTGATCAAGCAGTCGATTTCATCGCTGAACGCGGTCACACTCCCGAAGTGAGCGTCCGGATTGATTGCCAGCCTCGGGGACGTGGCGCACGTTAAGAAACCCTAACACAAAGACGCGATGAAGACATCGAAGCAGATCAAGCAACAGCCGAGAGACAGCAAAGCCTCGTGAATATCGTCGCGATGGTCGGTGCGAAGCCGAAGCTTACGTTTGCCGGCAAGCCAGCCCAGAGTTCGCTCCACGACCCAACGGACCTTTCCTAAGCCACTGCCATGAGCCGTTTTTCTCCTCGCGATCATCGGTTTAATACCCCGTTGTCGCAGACGACGCCGATGAGGCTCCGAATCATAAGCCCGATCTGCGTACGCGCTATCGGGTCGACTGCGCGGGTGGCCAGGTTTACCTCGAACCGGCGGCACTGAGTCGATCAACGGCTCAAGTTGCTTGATGTCGTTCTCGTTGGCGGAACTCAGGGTTGCAGTCAGTGGAATGCCATGAGCGTCGACGAGAACGTGATGTTTGCTCCCTTTTTTCCGCCTGTCGACAGGGCTTGGACCAGTCTTCTCACCACCACCGACAGCGCGCATCGAGCGACTGTCCACGGAGACACGAGAGAAGTCGATCTGATCGTTGGCGTTCAATTCGGCCAAAAGCACTTCATGGAGTTGCTGCCAGACGCCTGCTTTCTGCCAGTCCCGCAGTCGCCGCCAGCAGGTCATACCGGAGCCGCAGCCCATCTCGAGAGGAAGGTCCTCCCAAGGAATACCGGTCTTGAGGACGAACAGGATACCAGTCAACGCCTTACGATCATCGATGGGTTTCCGTCCAGGGTACCGAAAGCGGCGTTTCTTGGGGGCTGGCAGCAGCGGTTCGATTCGCTTCCAAAGTTCGTCAGGCAGTAGTGGCTTGGCCATGGGATATTCCTCCTCAATGAGCCCAAGAAACACTACTGCGAACCGAGTGCCCAACGCTTCATTCTGTTAGGGTTTCTAAGGCGGTCAACCCTCGGACGGCCGCCGTCGAATGAACCGCATGCCTTCCGCGCTTCGCTTCGAAGCCATGACGGTGCGCTCGCAGAACGAAGACGACAAACCAGAGCGGTGGCAGAGCCAGCACAACCGAAACGAGTGCGTTACGGCGTCGTGTCCGGAGCACGTACGCAACGCCGATCCCGAGGAACGCTGTCGCGAGGATCGCCGAAGGAATGTAGAAGCAAAGTCCGGTGAGCCAGAAGTCGTCACGCGCAATCTGACCGATTCACCGGAACGGCAGAAGCCCGCCGATCAGGACGAAGATCGAGTCTGCCAGGACCGCCAGCCGTTGCGTGAGCCGGGATGTCATGACAGATTGGCCGCGTGAACGTCGTCGCGACTCGGCCCCAGTCAAAACGGGATCTCCCAGTCGTCATCATCTTGCGGAATGTGTTCGCAATTTTCGTCCTGATCGAACTCAATCGGATCATCGTCCCCGCTGATCAACCATTCGACTTGCACCCCGTTCTGGTCGTCCTGCGGCATGAACTCCCACATCTCGTTCTGGTGCAGCCAGATCGGATCGGCATTCCGGCGGATGAATTCATCGACGGGCATTCCATGGATGTGCGGCTCGCGCGGGACCCATTTTTGCTTGCCATTGATGAAAATAATCTTGTACTTCTTCTTTCCTTCTCGGCGGGCTCGTTTCTCGGCAGCGGTCCGTTTGCGTTTCATCGACGCCTTTCGTGTTGGGTGTGCATTTCCGGCATGTCGAGTATCGTGATTGTCGAGAGTAAGAGTCTGTCCCGGAAGTGGAGCGGAGCCGGAAAACGGGGACTGGCTCCGAGTCTCCTGTATATGCTAGGGATCGGGTATACACTAATACTGACCATAATGCCATATATCTGAGCAGGAGTACAGAATGACTATGCCGTGGCTTGCCTTTAACCTCAGGGTGGGAACTTGGAGGGCG
>DAIDJG010000118.1 GCA_027451445.1 Singulisphaera sp. | reverse complement strand
GATAATCAGACCAAAACCCGCGTGACGCACGCCTCACCTCCATCAAACCCTGGGCTCTTACACTAACCCGACGCGCAAGCAAGGGAGATAATCAGACCAAAACCCGCGTGACGCACGCCTCACCTCCATCAAACCCTGGGCTCTTACACTAACCCGACGCGCAAGCAAGGGAGATAATAAAGGGGCTCACGTCGATCGAAATAGCACTTTAGAACCGAGCTCAACACCCGGCGAATTCGGATTTCACCCTTGACCATTCAACGACCAAATGAACCCGCGCTACCCGATCCGTTAGGCTACTTTCTCACATGGCCGACCTACGGCACCTGGTTGCCCGGTGACGAGCGGGGGTGGGTCGAGTACCGCAAGGGTTGGAAAGCGCCCGACCCAATCCGGGAATGCGAAGCCAAAGCATATATGACCGAAGATGCGTGCATCCTCGACTTCGAACAACGCGTACTGGTCGAAAAAACGGTTGCCGGCCACTGTCGAATCCGAGGTTGGCACCTCCACGCCGTCAATTGCAGGACGAACCATCTACACGTCGTTGTGAGCGCCACCGTGGACCCAAGGCGGGTCCAAACACAATTCAAGGCCTGGTGTACGCGACGACTGAAGGAACTCGAGGCCCGGAGGTGGAAGACGACCATGGATTCGCCAGCGGTTCGAACGGAATGGTAGGCGGAACGTGGCAGTCGACGCTGGCTCAACGACGAGGCCGGCCTGGAAGCCGCGATCGCCTACGTGCGAGACGGCCAGGATGCGTATGAAGATCGACGGTGACGGGCGGAGCTTCCAAATGCGACTTCGGCGGTCGCTCGATGCGCATAGGGAAAAGCTTACGCAGTTGGGCAAAACGCAACACTTGCTCGAAGCGCACGCGAAACATTATCATATTTCGTCATCGCTCGCGCTTCGGGTTAGTATTGTGTTTCCTCCCCGTGAAGAGAGGTTGATGGCTTGCGCGAATACAAATTGCGGCCTTTACGACACTCGCTTCCGGAACATCGCCGTGCTGGAAACGAGTGCCAGGACTGCCATTCCCGACAGCACAGCCGCGTTCGGCCAGAGCTCCGCCCATCCCGCCCCTCGTAGGATCACTCCACGCGAGGCGTCGATCATCCAGGTGGTGGGAACGGCCTGTGCGAGGTACCGGAAAAATGTCGGCATCGAATCGAGCGGAAACACATAGCCAGACAAGAAGATGGATGGGATGACCGTGCCCATCGCCATCTGCAGCGATGCATCGCGCGTCTGGGCGCGGGTCGAGATCCAGAGCCCCACACCCAACATCGCAAGAAAGAACGGCAGTGCGATCGCCAGGAGCGTCAGGAAGTTGCCCCGAATCGGTACGCCGAAGATGGTGTTCATCAGAAGCGCGATCCCACAGAACTCCAGGACCGTGAACCCGAGATAAGGGAGCATCTTGCCCACCATCAGCTCGCTCGCGCGAACGGGTGTCATGAAAAGTTGCTCGAGGGTGCCCTTTTCCTTCTCACGGACGATCGCGTTGGCGGTGAGCATCATCGCCATCATCTGGCAGAGAACGACTAACAAGCCGGGGATGAAGAAGTTGGGGGAGCGAGTGTCCGGGTTGAACAGGACGCGCGGACGGGCCTCGACGGGAAGCGCACGGCCCGCGACGAGCCGGTCGAGCGACTCGCTCAGCGCGATCGCGTTGGACACATTCACGGCCTCGGCGGCGACGCTCGACTCCGAACCGTCGACCAGGATCAGGACCTGGCCGGTTTGACCCGCTTGCAGGCGCCGGGAGTAGTTCTCGGGGACCTTGATGCCAACACGCGCTCTGCCGGACACCAACGCTTCGCCCAGGTCGCGATCTGTGAACACCTCGCCCACGATCGAGAAATCCTCCGCGTTTTCGAAGCGGCGCAAGAGCGCACGGCTCTCTTGCGTCCGCGCTTCGTCAAAGACGATCGTGCGGACATGGCGGACGTTGGTGTCGATGGCATACCCGAGCATCAGCAGCTCGAGCACGGGAATCACGACAGCGAAGAAGAGCGTCGCGGGATCGCGCAGGATGTGGATCACTTCTTTGCGCGTCACCGAGACGAGTCGCTTGATCGAGAGACCTTTGCGGATCACGAGCCACCCCCATTCGGGGCCTGTTGCTGGGCCCTGGACAGCGTGACGAACACATCTTCGAGGCTGGGCTCCGCCTGCCGAACCTGCGCGGCGCCGAGCCCGAGCGACTCGGGAGTCACCTCATTATCCACGAGCGCATGAATCGCCTGACCGAAGATCGTGGCCTGGCGCACGGCCGGGTGGTCGCGGAGGCGGCCGAGGAGGGCCGCGATATCGCCGCCGCTGATTTCGAGCCGCCGCGTGCCGGAAGGCGTCACACCCGGCCAGTGCTTCAATTCCTCGGGAGTGCCAACCGCCAGGAGATGACCGAGCGAGATGTAGCCAACCCGCCCGCAGCGCTCGGCTTCATCCATGTAATGCGTGGTGACGAAGAGCGTGACATCCTCGGCGGCAAGCTGGAAGAGCAGGTCCCAAAGGTCGCGCCGGGCGACCGGATCGATGCCCGCGGTCGGCTCGTCGAGGAAAACGAGGCGAGGCCGGTGCAACAGCGCGCACGCCAACGCCAGGCGCTGCTTCCAGCCTCCGGAGAGCCGTCCTGACCAGCGGTCCAGGTAGGGCCCGAGACCCAGGCGCTCGACCAGCTCAGACTGCCGGACGCGGGCCTCCGAGACGTTCAGGCCGTAGATGCCCGCGTAGAAATCCATGTTCTCTCGCGCGGTGAGATCTTCATAGAGCGAGAACTTCTGCGACATGTAACCGATCGTCGACCGAATCGCCTCGGCCTCGCGCGACGCGTCGTGCCCAAGGACTCGCGCGGAGCCGCCGGCCAGCGGAATCAAGCCGCAGAGGGCGCGGATCAGGGTCGTCTTGCCCGACCCGTTGGGACCGAGCAGCCCGAAGACCTCCCCATGATCGACGCGCAGACTCAGGCGGTCGACCGCGGTGAGCTTGCCAAATCGGACGGTGGCCTCGTTGACTTCGATGACGGGCTCGGTCGCGTTCCCCGCCATCACCTCGCCTCCGCGCCGGCGATCACAACGTCGGCCGCCATTCCCGACTTGAACACCCCCTGCGTGTCGACCACCCGCACCTTCGCGCCAAAGACCTGGTGCCTGCGCTCGTCAACACTCTGAATGTTCCGAGGCGTGAATTCGCTCACGGTCGCGATCTGGACGATCGTCCCCTGAAAGACTTTGCCGGGGTACGCGTCAATCGTCACGCTGGCCGCCTGGTTGAGACGGATCTTGCCGAGGTCGGTCTCGGGGATGTAAACGCGGACCCAAAGATCGTCGGCCCGGAGGACGCGCACCACGGTCTGGCCAGCCGGCACGAGATCGCCTTTGCGCACGGAAAGGACGTCGACGACGCTCCTCGATGGAGCACGAACCACGCCCTCGTCCAGGTCCACCTCGATTTCACGGAGCCGGCTGTGCGTCTCGGCAACCACGCCTTCGAGGCGGGCGATTTCTTCCTCGCGCGTCCCCGCCTTCAGCAAATCAAGGTTGGCCTGGGCCTGGGCGCGCAGCGCCTCGGACTCGGCGATATCCTCGGGACGGTTGCCTCGAGTGAGCATGTCGTAATGAGCGCGCGCCGCGGCCGTTTTCCCCTTGGCGCGGTCGAGGTTGGCGCGGGCGGTGTCCAGCTCGGCCTGGGCCACCGATTTTCTCGCGAAGAGCCGCTCGTAGCGGCCGAACTGTTCCTCGGCGAGCTTGAGGTCAGCCTCGGCGCTCGTCCAGTCGTCCCTCGCCTCGCGGATTTCCTCTTCGCGGTAACCCACCTTCATCCGCGTCGCCCGCGCCTCGGCTGCGGCCAGCGCGGCTGCCGACGCAACGATTTCTTCGCGGCGAGCACCGTTGCGGGCTTTCTTGAGGTCGGCCTCGGCCGAGCGCAGTTTCGCCTCCCACTGCGCGCGCTGGGTCTGCAATTCCGGCACCTCGAATCTGATCAATGGCGTGCCCGACTCGACCAGACTCCCCTCGGAGGCCAACACGTCTTGCACGCGTCCCCCGATCTTGGAGCCGAGTCGGACCTCTTGCACCTCAACGACACCCGGCAGGTGTATTGTCGTGATGATTTTTCTCGAAGCGAATTCCTTCGATCCGACCCACAACCCGCAGGCTGTGAGCGCCGAGAGCGCGAGTCCGATCGTAATCCAGCGCCGAGCGCGGCTCATTTCTGAAGGTCCCCGCGCGTGCGAATTGCGAACATCCCGGTCTCGGGATCAATTCCGAACATGTCAATCGTCAAAGTGCGTCCACCGCAGGATTGGCCTGAATGCACATCACGATCATCAGTAAACCGTCCGGCTCGGCGGCTGATTTCACTATAGGGACTCGCCGGGGGACCGTCCACCGCCCGAAACGTCCCGAAAGAGCCGGGCGGGCGTCGCGGTCCCGTTTGTGTGCAATTTTTCCTGGCGCCCCATAGATTGTGCGCGAATGTGGGAGACCTGGGGTGGCCGGGGCAGAGGAGGCCGGAAGGCCGACGTGCCCCGGAAGCGTCTCGCGGCCCACCGGGGCACGTGGAGCTGCGCTCCCCTTTGCCCCGGCCACCCATCCCGCTCGTTGGGACGCACGAACTGTTGGGCGCCAGGCAAATTTGAGCGAAGGTAGGGAATCGTCAATGCGGCCTCACCGAATCACGCACTCACGAGCTCCCGGATCGGCGTTCCCTTCTCGATCAGGTACGACGGCCGTCCCGTGCGGTCTTCGAACGTGACGGAACGGGAGTCGATCCCCAGGTGGTGGTAGATCGTCGCGGCGACGTCCTGGGGGCTGATGGGGCGGTCTGCGACGTGCTCCCCGCGCTCGCTGCTGCGGCCGATCACCTGGCCCATGCGCATCGATCCACAGCCAAACAGAACGCTGAAGGTATCGCCCCAGTGATCGCGGCCGGCATCCTTATTCATCCGGGGCGTGCGACCGAACTCGCCCATCACCACAACCAGCGTTGAGCCATACAGGCCGCGATCGACCAGGTCGTCGATCAGAGCCCCGACTGCGCGGTCCAGCGGCGGGATGAGCTTCTTCGCCCCTTCCTCCGTCTTGAGCTGCGGGGCCGTGCCGTGATGGTCCCAGGGCACGCAGTTCACGGTCACAAACGGTGTGCCAGCTTCGACCAGCCGGCGCGACAGCAGCGCACTCTGCCCGAAGGTGTGCCGGCCGTACTTGTCGCGCAACCTCGGATCTTCTGTCGCAATATCGAACGCCGAGGCCACGCTCCGGCTGGTCAGCATGGTGAACGCGCGCTGTCGGTACGCGTCGAGGTCGCTGAGCTTAACATCAGCCTCGCGCCGGACCTGGTCGATGCCTGCCAGCGTGCTGCGCCGGTCCTCCAGACGTTCCATCGTCAAGCCGCGTGGGAGCGACAGGTTCGCAACACGGTACTTCGCATCGTTGGGATCGGCCTCGACGATGAACGGATTGGCTGCGCCACCGAGGTAGGCGGCGTAGTGAAAGAGGTTGTCCGTCCCTCCCCGTAAGTTCGGCACCGCCACGTAGGTGGGCATGTTCGGCCGGCTCGCGGTTTTCAGGCGAGCCACGGCCGAGCCAATCGACGGCTTGCGCTGAACGGTATTGTCCGGCGCGTTAAAGGCAGGGCCCTCATAGCCCGTAAGCATCCAGTGATTGGCCTTCGTATGATCGCCGGTGCCGTGATTCACCGTCCGCAGCACGGCCAGCCGATCCGCGCGCTTCGCCTGCTCGGGCATCAACTCACCGAAGCGCACTCCAGGCAGACTGGTGGCGATGGAGCCGAGGGGACCACGAAAACCACTCGGGGCGTTGGGCTTGGGATCCCACGTCTCCATGTGTCCGGGCCCACCGCTGAGCCAGAACAGGATGACGGCACGCGGCGAAGAAGCACCGTTCACGCCCGCTTCTGCCTGGAGCCGCCAGAACTCGGCGAGCGTCAGACCGCCCAGTCCCAACGCACCCCACTGAAGGAAGCTGCGCCTCGTCCGACCATCGCAATCGCGAGCGGCTTCGCCCAGGATTCGGAACATGCAGCACCCCGTCTCCCTTTGTTTTTCAACCCTTGTTAAACTGTGCGATGGGACAGGATTTGTCAAGCGCGCCTTGGTTCAGGATGGGCTGTACTTTCCGCACGCACGAGACGACGATAATCTGGTCACGTCGGCACGCGTTGCACGAGGCAGCCCGAACTATGCATCCGTTCCCTGGGCGACGTCTTCTTTCAAGGTCTGGCATGAAGCGCGCACTCACAATCGCCATCGTGTTGTTGGGGTTGGTTCCTGGAGCCTCTGGCGTTGCAGGCGACGCCCCCTCCAATGCCGACGCGGACCGTTTCTTCGAGCGCAGCGTACGCCCGGTGCTGGCCGAGAACTGCTTCTCGTGCCACGGCGCGACGAAACAGAAGGGCGGTTTGCGACTCGACTCGCGGGCCGAGATTCTCAAAGGTGGCGACTCGGGACCGGCCATCGAGCCGGGCAAGCCGGAAGAGAGCCTGCTCATCTCGGCCGTCCATCGCGAGGACGGTCTGGAGATGCCTCCGAAGGGCAAGCTTCCCGATCCGGCCGTCGCCGCGCTGGAACAGTGGGTGCGCATGGGCGCACCCTGGCCGGGGGGCACCACGGCGGCGTCCGATGCAAAGCTTGCCTCCCGAGGAGCCGGGTTCACCGACGAGGATCGCGCGTGGTGGTCCTTCCAACCAGTCCGCGACACGGTCCCACCAAAAACCGACGACCGCGGCTGGTCGCGCGGCCCGATCGACCGATTCATTTGGGCGAAACTCCAAAGCGAGGGGCTCACCCCCGCACCCGAGGCCGACAAGCGAGCGCTAATCCGTCGGCTGACGTTTGACGTGATCGGCTTACCGCCGTCGCCGGCCGAGATCGAGGCATTCGCCGCCGATGAGGCGCCCGACGCCTACGAGCGGCTGGTGGACCGACTCCTCGCCTCTCCCCGCTACGGTGAGCGCTGGGCGCGGCACTGGCTCGACCTGGTGCGGTATGCGGAGTCGGACGGGTACCGGATCGACCACTATCGCCCGCAGGCCTGGCTGTACCGCGACTACGTGATCCGGTCGTTCAATACCGACAAACCGTACGACCGCTTCGTCCAGGAGCAGCTCGCGGGCGACGAGCTGTTTCCCGACAGCCCGGATGCCTTGATCGCGACGGGTTACCTGCGGCATACGATCTACGAGTACAACAACCGCGACGCGCGCGGGCAGTGGGGCGTGATCCTCAACGACATCACCGACACCACGGCCGACGTCTTCATGGGCCTCGGCCTTCAGTGTGCGCGTTGCCACAACCACAAGTTCGACCCGATCCTTCAGGCCGACTACTTCCGGCTCCAGGCGTTTTTCGCGTCGATCCTCCCTCACGATGACCTCGTGGCCGCGACGCCGGACCAGGTCGAAGCCGATCGTCCCAAGCTCGCGGCCTGGGAAGAGAAAACGGCGGACCTGCGCCGCCAGATCGCCGCGGTCGAAGCGCCCTTTCGGGAGATCGCTTCGCGCGAGGCGATCGGGCGGTTCCCGGACGACATCCAGGCGATGATCCACAAGCCGGTCGATCAGCGCTCGGCGCTGGAGCACCAGGTCGCGCGGTTGGCCTATCGCCAGGTCGACTACGAGTACGACCAGATCGACACGCGGGTGAAGGGAAAAGACAAGGAGAAACTGCTCGCCCTCCGAAAGCAGCTCACCGCCTTCGATCGCGAGAAACCCAAGCCGTTGCCGACACCCCACTCGGTCAAGGACGTGGGCCCCGATGCGCCTCCGATCACGATCCCCAAAAAGGGCGACGATCCCATCCCCCCCGGTTTCCCGACGATCATCGAGGAGCGTCCGGCGACAATCGAGCACGTCGACACCAGCCTTCATTCCACCGGCCGCCGCGCCACGCTGGCCCATTGGCTGACTCGACCCGACAATCCGCTTTCAACCCGTGTGATCGTCAACCGCGTCTGGCAATACCACTTCGGCCGCGGTCTCGCCGCGAACCCCAGCGACTTCGGCCGCCTTGGCGAGACCCCGTCGCACCCCGAGCTACTCGATTGGTTGACGACGCAGTTCATCCGCGAAGGCTGGACCCTGAAGTCCCTGCACCGAAAGATCCTCACCTCGGCGGCCTACCGTCAATCGACCGAACACCCAACCGCCGCCCAACAGCGGCTGAAAGATCCGGAAAACCGCCTCTACTGGCGCGGGAACACCCGGCGCCTCGATGCGGAGCAGATCCGCGACGCCGTCCTCGCGGTCACGGGCGAGCTCGATCTCTCTGCCGGCGGGCCGGGCGTCCTGAGCACCGAACCCAGGCGCACGATCTACACCCGGGTCATGCGCAACACGCGCGACCCGTTCCTCGACGTCTTTGATCTACCGCTCTTCTTCAACAGCCAACCCTCGCGCGATACGACGACCTCGCCGCTCCAGTCGCTCCTCCTGATCAACAGCCAGATGATGCTTCTGCGTGCTCAGGCGTTTGCCGGCCGCATCGAGAAGGAACCCGGCCCCTTGGGAACACATCCCGATCCGATCGAGTCGGCCTACCGCCTTGCCTTTGGCCGGCCGCCAACCCTCGAAGAGGTCGCGAGCGCCCAGGACTTCCTGCGCGAACAGGCTAACCGCATTGACCCGGCAGAGGCCGGCACCGACGACGCCGCGTTCCTGCGTGACAAGGTCCCCAACCGCGACGGCCACGCTGCCGTCCTCTCGCCCGACGGCCCGCAACAGCGACTCGAAGTGCCGCACCGGATCGAGCTGAACACCAGCGACTTCACCATCGAAGCCTTTTTCCTGCTCCACTCGGTGTACGACACCGGCACCGTGCGGACGGTCGTCTCGAAGTGGGACGGTAACCTGAAAACGCCCGGCTGGTCGTTCGGCGTCACGGGCAAAGGCTCGCGGCGCAAACCGCAAACCTTGGTCCTCCAAATGGTCGGCCAGCGCGACGGTGCGGGGTTCGGCGAGGAGGCCATCTTCTCCGATCAGACCGTCCGGCTCGATCGCCCCTACTTCGCCGCTGCCTCGGTCACGCTCTCGACCAAGCCCGGCGAACCCGGTTCCGTCACATTTTTCCTCAAGGACCTTTCCAACGACGATGAACCCCTCCTCATCGCCAAGGTCCCGCATCGTGTGACCGGCGGCACGGACAATTCGTTGCCCCTCACGATCGGCGCCCTGAGTACGAAACCGTCAGCCCTCTTCGACGGGCTCGTGGACGACGTGCGCCTTTCGGACGGCCCACTGGAGGCCGCGCAGCTCTTGTACACGGTCGAGGGCGCCAGCCGTCGCAGCGTGGGTTACTGGCGTTTTGAGACCGAGCCCGGCGTCCTTCGCGACTCCACCGGACATGGCCTCGACCTTCAGCCGCTCTCGCGATCCCGGGGCCAGGTCGACCGCCAACGCGCGGCATTGATTGACTTCTGCCATGTGCTGCTCAACAGCAACGAATTTCTCTATGTGAACTGATCTGGTGGGGAGTGCCGGTCCGATGTCCGACCCGAATCGAGAAACGAGCGAGCGCATGCCCCATCATGAGTGGCCGACGACACGGCGTGACTTCCTCACGCGCAGCGGCGCGGGATTCGGTGCCCTGGCGTTGATCGACCTGCTCTGCGGGCAATCCTCAGCGGCCGACTCCAGCGATCGCAAGGCGTTGGTATCCCCGTTACTCCCCAAGCCCTCGCATTTCGCATCCACGGCGAAAAGCGTCATCTTCCTGTTCATGGAAGGCGGGCCGAGCCACATCGATACGTTCGACCCCAAGCCGCTGCTCAACAAGCTTGCCGGCCAGCCTTTGCCCGAAAGCTTCGGCAAGGTGATCCTGGCGATGGGTGAGTCGCGTGCCCCCTTGCTGGCCTCGAAGCGAGCGTGGAAGCAGCATGGGCAGAGTGGTATGTGGGTTTCGGACTGGCTGCCGCACACCGCCCGTTGCGCTGACGACATCGCCGTGATCCGCTCGTGCTGGGCCGACGGCATCAATCACTCGGCCGGCGTTTGCCAGATGAACACCGGCTCGATCCTGGGGGGCCGGCCGTCGCTCGGGAGCTGGGTGAGCTACGGCCTGGGCACCGAGAACCAGAATCTGCCCGCCTTCGTCGTGATGCAGGACAACGCCGGTCCCGTGACAAACGGGCCCCGCAACTGGAGCGCAGGGTTCATGCCGGCCGTGTTCCAGGGGGTCCGCATTCAAGGCGGGCGCGAACCCATCCCCAACCTCAACACACCCGAGGGTGTGACCGAAGCCGAACAGCGCGGCAAGCTCGACCTGCTCGCGAGGTTGAATTCCGACTACGCCGCGAAACATCCCGAGCAGTCCGAGCTCGAGGCACGCATCGCGAGCTATGAGCTCGCGTTCCGCATGCAGGCCGCGTCCCCGGAGGCGATCGACCTCGCGAGCGAGACCGAAGAGACGCAAACCCTTTACGGACTCGACCGCAAGGAAACCGCGACGTTCGGCCGGCTCTGCTTGCTCTCGCGCCGGTTGGTCGAGCGGGGCGTCCGCTTCGTGCAGCTCTACCACGGCGCAGGGAGCAAGTGGGATGCGCACGCCAAGATCGAAAAGAACCACACCGATCTGTGTTTGGCGATGGATCAACCCGTGGCCGGCCTGCTCACCGACCTGAAGCGCCGGGGCCTGCTCGACGAGACGCTCGTGATCTGGGGCGGCGAGTTCGGCCGCACACCCATGTCGGAGAAAGGCGACGGACGCGATCACAACCCGACCGGCTTCACCATGTGGATGGCCGGCGGCGGCGTGAAGGGCGGGCAGGTGATCGGCGAGACCGACGAGCTCGGCCTGCGGGCGGTCAAGGATAAGCTCCACGTCCACGACCTGCACGCGACGATCCTCTCACTGCTGGGGATTGATCACATGAAGCTCGTCTACCGGCATAAGGGACGACCGGAACGGCCGACGCTCAACGAGGGAGAGGCATTTCGGAAGATTGTGACTGGGTGATTTGATTCAGGGAGCGTGGGAGAGGAACGTTCAGGAGGGTGCACGATGGGAGTGTATCGGTGCAACGATCTGAGAGCGTTCTGTGACTTCGCCGATTTGCTCCTCTCCACCGGCGAGTCCAGTCTAACCCTGGATGAGGCCCTCATACGTTGGGAGCTCGCAAATTCCTCCGAGAAAGAACGTGAGCAAACCCTACGTGAGATTCGGTTGGAGCTCAACGACATGGACGAATCCCTTCGCTGGTTGCGGTTGAGACTCGACGACATGAACGCAGGGCGCACTGTCGACTTCTTTGAGTTCGTCGATGAGTGGAGACGAAACTTCGCTTCCGCCGATGAGTGATGATGTACCGCGTACGACTGACGCTCTTCGCCAAGGCAGATTACGAGCGCCGGCTGACCGTCCCTTGGGGCGGCAGGCGAAAGGCTGAACTTCGCCTGAACGATAAGTTTGAGGCGTTACCGGTGAGGACGCGAGAGAATCCGTTCTCGTCATCGCGTGCGTAATGCGAATGTAAATCGCTGTCGCCGGCGGCTAAACACCCCCGGCGGGAGAGCCTACCGGGGTTGCGCAACGTCACTCGAGCACGGCGGTCACCAGCCCCGAGCCGACCGTCTTGCCCCCTCGCGGACGGCAAAGCGGTTGCCAATCTCCAGGGCGATCGCCTTGTCGAGACAGACCTCCAGGCTCGTGTTCTCGCCCGGCAGAACCATCTCGACGCCGCTCGGGAGATTCAACTCCTCGGTGACATTCGTCGTGCGGAAGAAGAACTGCGGTTTGTAACCGCTCCCGGCCGCCTCGCTCCGGCGGCCGTTCGGGTGACGGCCCCCTTCCACCCAATCGTGAGCGATCTTTTTATCACGACGAGTGAAGCCAGGGTGTCGGGGAGCCCCAGTGCCCAAGGTGGGAGTCGAACCCACAGAATCACCACCTTCTGACGATGGCCGCTTTGCCATGTTTGCGTACCTGGGCGTCTTGCGTGCCGAGGGCCAAGCCCCTCGGGGATGCTGCAGAGGGAGACACGGGAACGCCAGCGGCGGTTCGCTCGGGAACGCGGAGGCTCCCCTGAGTTGAGGTCACCGTCTGCTTAGGTTAGAACGGATCCCTTGGGGCTCGGAACCATCGGGATGGGAGACTCGGCGCCCCGTAATGACCAGGGGTGGACTCACGGGTTCGTCCCCTTTTTTGGGCCCGGGAGGAAAACCACGATGGAGCTGCCGCCACGCGATGAGGCCCAAACGACCCCGGTCAAGGATGGTTTCGAGGTTGCGGAGATCCTCCGAGAGCTCGAAGGAATCCGGGTCGACATGCTCACCTTGGAGCGAGAGGAGGCCGATCGAGTCAACGGCCTCCCCGAGTCGAACCGGGCCAGTGCCCGCAACCTGCTCGATTATCTTGCCCTGCGACGTCGCGACATCCGACCACTCCAGGAGCGGCTGGCGCGGTTCGGACTTTCGTCTCTGGGCCGGGCGGAGTGCCACGTTCAGGCGACGCTCGAGTCAGTCATCGCGGTGCTCCGCGCCCTCTCTTCGGTATCCCGGCCGCAGTGCGAGCCCTCGATTCCGCCTGTGGGGTACGACGAAGGGATCGACCACCTCGAAGCGTGCACGCAGGCACTGCTCGGGCCCGAGCCGGACGGGCGTGCCGTGCGGATCATGGTGACGATGCCGTCCGAAGCGAGCGAAGACTATGCGCTCGTTCGCAGCCTCCTCGAGCGCGGCATGAACTGCATGCGAGTCAATTGCGCCCACGACGACGCCGAGGCGTGGGGCCGCATGATTGCCAACCTCCGGCGCGCCGAGCGGGAGCTCGGCAAGCCGTGCCGGGTCCTCATGGACCTGGGCGGGCCGAAGTTGAGGACAGGACCGATCGAGCCCGGCCCGCGCGTCCTGAAATGGCGACCGCAGCGCGACGACTACGGGCGAGTTACGGCACCGGCTCGAGTCTGGCTGTTTCCCAAGGAACACCCCTGGCCCCCTCCCTCGAAGGCGGATGCCTGCCTCCCCTTCGACGGACGTTGGTTGGCCGAGCTCGCTGTCGGCCACCGGATCAAGTTCACCGATACGCGAGGCGCAACGCGCCGCTTGGTGGTCACGGAAACAGTGGGCGATTGCCGCTGGGCCGAGTCGACCAAGACCGCGTACGTCGCCAAGGGGACGCGGATGCGGATCGCCAAGAGAGATGCCGCTCCTTGCTCATCGGATCGGTCTGCACGCACGGCGAAGGTGGGCGAGCTCCCGCCGAAGGAGCCGTTCCTGTTTGTCAACAAAGGCGATACCCTCGTCCTGACGCGCGACCTCGCCCCCGGCCGGCCTCCGCTTGTCGACGACGGCCGCCTTGCAGCGCCCGCGACGATCGGCTGCACTTTGCCCGAAGTGTTCACGAGCGCTCGCCCTCACGAGCGGATCTGGTTCGATGACGGGAAGATCGGCGGCGTCATCACCGCCGTCGCCGAGGACCGGATTCAAGTGGCGATCAACCACGCAAAACCGGGAGGCGCAAAGCTCCGGCAGGACAAAGGGATCAACCTTCCCGACACCGACTTGAAACTTCCGCCGCTCACCGACAAGGACTGCGCGGACCTTCCGTTCATTGCCGAACACGCCGACCTGATCGGCTATTCCTTCGTGCGCGAACCGGGCGGCGTTGCCGAGCTCCGGTCGCGCCTCGAACGCTTGAACGGCGAACATGTCGGGCTCGTCCTGAAGATCGAAACTCAGCGCGGGTTTGGCAACCTACCCGCCCTGTTGCTCGAAGCCATGCGCGGGCCGAGCGTCGGCGTGATGATCGCGCGCGGCGACCTCGCGATCGAGTGCGGCTACGAGCGACTCGCCGAGGTGCAGGAGGAGATCCTCTGGATCTGCGAGGCGGCCCATGTGCCCGTGATCTGGGCGACGCAAGTGCTCGAAAGCCTCGCCCAGGAAGGCCGGCCGTCGCGCGCCGAGATCACCGACGCCGCCATGGGCCAGCGGGCCGAGTGCGTGATGCTCAACAAAGGACCACACATCCTCGCCGCGGTACAAGTGCTCGACGACATCCTCCGGCGCATGCAGGCCCACCAAACCAAGAAACGTTCACTTCTGCGGCAACTCCGACTTGCGAATCCCGCGCCCTGAGACGATCTCGCCGATCGCGTTGGGCGCGGCTCAAGCGTACAACGCCCCATCGACGGAAAAAAGGAATTCAGAGCCTTGACGTTGCTGATCGAGGCGGATATTGTAGAGGTGTTGTTGCTCTCGACCGGGCAACAACCAATTGGCCAGGGTGGCCCCGCTGTGCGAATCTTCGCAGAGCCGGGGTTTTTTTGTTTCCTGCCCTGACACTCCGATGATCGGAGACCCCGCGTCGCGACCATCGCGAACGCACTTGCGGTAGCGACTGCCGCTCTCAACGGAGCCGTGCGGGTTTTCACCCGCGGCTCCCGAGGAGGCGGCGGTATGTTCCAGGCAATCGGGTACTCGAGAATCACGCAGCGAGCCACTTGCGACGGCCCAGGCTCGAGCAGGCGAGCGAGACCGCTCGCTGAGGCACGCTCCGCATACGAACATCCTGACGCGCACGCACAAGGCGTTCGCCGATCGAGCCTTACACCAACCGACATGCGCTGGCCGGCGAACCATCCAACGGCACGCAGAACGGAGGAATGATTCCATGTTTCGGAATCGAGCCGAGGCGGCGAGCCTCCTCGCACGAAGGTTAAAGGGACGGCCGCTCGTGGACCCGCTGGTCCTGGCGATCCCGCGCGGTGGAGTTGTGACGGGCGCTGTTTTGGCGCGCGAGCTGGGCGCTGAGCTCGATGTGGTCCTTTCCCGTAAACTCCGCGCGCCGGACCAGCCCGAGCTGGCGATCGGAGCCGTCGCCGAGGACGGGCAGGTCTATCTCAACGAATCGCTCGCGGCGTACCCAGGAGTGTCGCCGGAGTACCTCGCCGACCAGCGAGCGTACGAGCTCAGGGAGGTCCAGCGTCGGAAGGCCGTCTTCCGCGGCGTGCGGTCCAAGGCTCCCGTGGAAGGCCGTTCGGTGATCGTCACCGACGATGGCATCGCCACAGGTTCAACGATGATCGCCGCACTGGAAGTCGTCCGGGCCAGCAACCCACATGAGGTGATTGTCGCCGTGCCTGTCGCGCCGCGGCACCGGCTCGAAGAAATTACCCAGCGCTGCAATGAGTTCATCTGCTTGCTCACACCACGCGACTTCTGGGCAATCGGCCAGTTCTACGAAGACTTCGCGCCGGTCGAAGATGACGAAGTTCTCGCGCTACTTTGGGCGAGCCTGAATCCCGCGGAAGAGGCGCGCGCAGACGTCAAGGTGTGAGCGCGAAACGCCAGGCAAGCCAAGGAAAAGCCGGAGGATCAACGGTCATGGTTGTGGAGACGGACGCGACAAGCCGAGCGAGTATGAGCGCAGCGCAGGCCTTGCGACGTCACGCCCTGTCGCACGGCAAGGTGCAGATGATGCCGAAGTGCGCGATCCGGGGTCTGAGCGACTTCGCCGACTGGTACACGCCGGGCGTGGCGGCTCCCTGTCTGGCGATCCGTTCCGACCCATCACTCGTAGACAGGTACACGAACCGATCGAACACCGTTGCCATCGTTTCCGACGGCACGCGGGTTCTCGGTCTCGGGGACATCGGACCCGAGGCGGCGATGCCCGTAATGGAGGGGAAAGCCCTTCTTTTCAAGTACCTGGGAGGCGTGGATGCGATACCCATTTGCCTTCGGACGAAGGACCCTGCGGAGCTCGTCCGCACAGTCAAGCTCCTGGAACCCTCGTTCGGCGGGATCAACCTCGAAGACATTGCGCAGCCGAAGTGTTTCCGCATCCTGGAGAGCCTGCGTGCGGAGCTGACGATCCCCCTATGGCACGACGACCAGCAGGGGACGGCCACGGTCGTCTTGGCTGCCTTGATCAACGCCCTGCGCGTCGTTAAGAAGGAGCTCGGACGCGTCAAAGTAGCTCTGATCGGGATGGGGGCCGCGAATGTCGCGACCTATCGGCTGCTCAAAGCCGAAGGGATGGACCCCGCCGGCGTGATCGCGTGCGACAGTAGAGGCACTCTCCACACCCAGCGGAGTGACATCGAGCAAGATCGGGACGCACACGCCGAGAAGTGGCACGTCTGCTGTGAAACGAACGTGGAGCGAGTCCATGGCGGGATTGCCGAAGCGCTCCGGGGAGCCGACGTGTGTGTGGCGTTCTCGCGCTGCGGTCCCGGCACCATTCAACCCGAGTGGATTCGCACGATGAACCGGGACGCGATCGTCTTCGCGTGTGCGAACCCGACGCCCGAGATTTCTCCACACTTGGCCCGCGAGGCCGGCGCTCGCGTGGTTGGGACGGGCGGCAGCAACTACCCGAATCAGGTCAACAACGCGCTCGCGTTCCCAGCGATTTTTCGAGGTGCGCTCGACGTTCAGGCACGCACCATTAGCGACGACATGGCGCTCGCCGCCGCACACGAGATCGCGCGCTGTGCGGCCGAACGCGGCATTCGCGAGGATTACATCGTGCCCCGGCTTGACGAGTGGGACGTCTACCCCCGCGTCGCCGTCGCGACGGCGTTCAAAGCTCAGCAACAGGGACTCGCGCGTCTCACTTCCTCGTGGGAAGACCTGTACGCAAAAGCCCAAACCACCATGAACGAAGCACGTACAGCGACACAGCTCTTGCTGCGCGAGAAGCTGATTCCGGTCGATTCGTGAGCCGGTGGACCGTGATTTATCGGTCTACGGATTCAGGCAATTTCATCATCTTTGAGAAGTGAGGAACCCGATGAAGATTCCCTTGCAGATCAGTTTTCACAACATGGCGCGCGACGAGGCAGTCGAAGCGGAGATTCGCAGTAATGCCGAATGGCTTGAGCAATACTCGGATCGAATCATAAGTTGCCGCGTGGTGATCGACCAGCCCCACCTCCATCACAAGGAAGGGAACCTCTACCAGATTCGGATCGACCTGCACGTGCCTGGCGGCGAGCTTGTCGTCAAGCGCGAGCCGAGTCAACACAAGGCGTACAAGGACATCGACGTTCTGATCCGTGAGGGTTTCGACGAAGCGCGGCGGCAACTCGAAGATCACGCACGCCAGGAGCGCGGGCAGGTCAAGACGCACGAACCGCAACCCCACGCCCGCGTCGGCCGGATCTTCGGCGAGGTCGGTTACGGCTTCCTCAACACGCCCGACGGTCGCGAGATCTACTTCCACCGCAACAGCGTCGTCGGAGGCGGCTTCGACACGCTCAAGACCGGAACCGAGGTGCGGTTCGTTGAAGAGCTTGGCGAGAAGGGTCCGCAAGCCAGCACAGTAACACCCGTCGGCCGGCATGGTCATGTATAATCGCCGCTCGGGAAGATGCCCAAGTTCGCGTTGCGAGCGTCGCCGAAGGCGTATCGGTGGCGCCGGTTTCGGGAGGGCAAGACACCCATGTAGCCGGACGCTCGCAGAACTTCGTTCGTTCACAATGTCACGAACGCTAGAGCGCTTAACGTTTGAAGGGCACGCGGTATGGCCAAACGTCATTCTTCCGTTTGTGCGCGAGCGACATATAACTCCCCCCCTTGGGAAGCTGGCCACCCGACACTTTTTACCCGGTGGCCAAAAAGCACACCGCGAATGGCTGAGCTTGCTGGGGAACGAACAAGGCTATGGTGGCTGAAAAACAGCCATTTTGGAGCGATCATCGCCTGTCGGATCATAAGTGCAAGCCTTGCAAGACGTTCCGCCGCGCAAAAAGTGTCGGGTGGCCAGCCAGTTGGGTTGGGGAGGGGCGTCCGTTGCGCGGCGATCCACGTCCATCACGCTGTGGGGGTCTCGTCCGCGCCATGGAGCCCGAAATCGTCGATCCCTTGTTGCCTCAGCACATGTTTCTGAACTTTGCCGGTGACCGTTCGCGGCAGTTGGTCGACGATTTGAATGTAATGGGGAATCTTGAAATGGGCGATCTGCCCTCGGCAGAATTCTCTGAGATCATGTGCCGAGACGGTTGAACCCGGCTTCGGAACGACCCAGGCCGCCACCACTTCGCCGAATCGCGCGTCGGGAAGTCCGACGACCGCCGCCTCAGCCACATTGCTGTGGTGGTGGAGGAATTCTTCGAGCTCGGGGGGATAGATGTTCTCTCCTCCTCGGATGATAAGCTCCTTGCTCCGGCCGACGATCCGGTAGTTCCCATCAGCACGGGCCCGGGCGAGATCGCCCGTGTAGAGCCACCCTTCCGCGTCGAGGGCGCGGGCGGTTGCTTCCGGGTTGCGGTAGTAGCCCGCCATGACACAATGTCCGCGAACCCGTAACTCACCGGGCTCGTCCCCCGTGATTTCCCTGCGAGTCCCCGGCTCGACGAGACTGACCTCCAAACCCGGGATCGGTCGTCCAACAGTCCCCGCGCGCACTTCGATGGGGTCGTCCACCGACGTCATCGTGATGATCGGCGAGGCCTCCGTCTGGCCGTATCCGATCGTCATTTCGCGCCCCCCCATCACGCTGACGACGGCCTGCATCAGCGGCAAAGGACAGGGACTTCCGGCCATGATCCCAGTGCGCAGGCTGGAAAGGTCGAAGGGCTGGCGCTCGGCGTGCTCGAGCATGGCGACGAACATGGTGGGCACCCCATACACCGCCGTGCAACGCTCGGACTCGATCGCCGCCAGTGTGGCGCGGGGCTCGAAGCTCGGGGCCGGTACGACGATCGCCGCGCCATAGACCGCGCAGACGAGGGTGCCGAGCACGCAGCCGAAGCAGTGGTAAAAGGGAACCGGCACACAAATCCTGTCCGCTTCGCTCAATCGGAGTCGCCGGCCTACGTAGTAGGCGTTTAAGAGCACATTGCGATGCGAGAGCATCGCGCCTTTGGGAAGGCCGGTCGTCCCCGAAGTGAACTGAATGTTGTAAACGTCCTGTGCTTCACCCCGTGACTCGCGCGCGGCTAGCTCGGAAGACGTCTCGCAGCGGGTTAAGCCGGACCAATCGAGCCAGCCCGGACCAGGCGGCTCCGCCAGAGCGATAAGGCGTTTGAGCTTGGGGAATCGCGCGGACGACCAGTCGGGACTCCTGGCTTGAGCAGCTTCGGGACAGAGCGATTCGACCATCTGGCTGAAGTGCGACCCCTTGAACGGAGTCCCCACGATCAAGGTGGTGACGTCCGCCAGTTGGAGCGCCGACTCGAGTTCGTGCAGCCGATACGCCGGATTGACGTTCACCAGCACGGCGCCAATCCGCCCGGCTGCGAACTGGGTGACGACCCACTCCGGCGCATTCATCGACCAGATGCCGATATGCTCTCCCGGGGCGACGCCCAGCGCCATCAATCCCGAGGCGACGGCATCAACGCGGCGGTCCAGCTCGGACCAGGACCAGCGCAGCGCGAGTCCCGGAAAGACCACGGCATCGCGCTCGGGATGCATTCGGGCGGTTCGCCGCAGCACGCCGCCGACGGTCTGATCGTCGACCCAGACAGGCATCGTCGCCGGCGCTTCGGTCACGGCTCACACTCCTTCCGCCCAGCGTGGGGAACGCTTTTCGAAGAACGCATTCATCCCTTCCTGGGCCTCCTCCGACACGCGGACGGCCGCCGTTACCGCCGCGGCCCCCCGGAGAACGTGCCGGCCAGCGGCCTCATCGAGCAGCCGCTTCGTGGTCTCGACTGCCCTGGGGGCGCACCCGACCAGCGAACGCCCCAGCTCGAGCGCGGTCGCGAGGCACGCCTCCCTGGCGACGACCCGGTTGACCAATCCCCACCGCTCGGCCGTCTCGGCATCAATCGGGGCCCCGGTGACAAGCAGTTCTCGCGCCCTTCGTTCCCCCGCCTGCCGGACCAGGTCGTGCATGACCATGGCCGCGACAAGCCCGCGCCGAACCTCGGGGTAGCCGATCTTCGCATCGCTGGAAGCCACCACAAAGTCGCACGCCGTCATCAGTCCCGCTCCCCCGGCGTACGCGTCGCCGTTGAGAGCCGCGATCACGGGCTTGGGGATCTCGTGGATCTGTGCCATGAGATCGGCCAGCGCCTGAGCATCGCTCACCGCCTGCTGCTCGGCTTCGGCCGTGTTATTCGAGGCGGAGGCCTCCTTCAGGTCCATCCCCGCGCAGAAGACCGGACCCTCGCCTGAGAGCACGATCACGCGCACGCTCGATTCGGCCGCGGCTTTGCTGAGCGCACCGCTCAGTTGATCGACCAGATCGCGCGACAACGCGTTCCGCCGCTCCGGACGGTTCAGGATCACGAGGGCCAAAGGGCCTTCGTCATAGCGGACGATCAAGCTGCGTTGCTCACTCATGATGTCCCTCGCGGCGCATCGCGCCCCGGCACCCGGAGCTCCAGCAAGGCCACGCCGAGCGCCTTCCCCTGAGAGTCGAGCCGGAGCGAGCGGCTCGCTCCGCCCCCCAGCGCGTCCTCGATCACGAAGTTGAACGCCAGGATGTTCGGCAGTTCGTACCGCTGTACCGCGCCGATGCCGAGTGGCCGGAAGTAGTCGGCGACGACGTGTTCGGTCAAATGCTGGCGCAACCAGGTGTAGCAGGCCTCGTCGTACGCCACGACGCCGATGTTAGCGCGGTTACCCTTGTCGCCGCTGCGGGCATGGGCCAGGTCCCCCAGGCGAGGAAAAAGTGGATGGCCGTGCGACTCGTGTGCGAACCCCGGATCGTGGCTCATGATAGTGCGCTCCTGGCCCACTCCCCGGCGGTTCGGACCTCGACCCGGCTGTCGACAAGCGCTCGCGGAACGAGCGCCGGCCAGTACCCGAACGCGGGGCGCGGCGACGGGCGGCCGGTCGCGTAGCCCGCAATGCCGCTCGGCCCCGACGTCACCAGCGGCGCGAACTCGCGACAGAATCGCTCGACCGCCGCGCGATTCGGATCGCGAACGGTTACGCGTAGCACGATCTCGAACGCCGGTCCCGGCGAGCGCAGCACTCCAGGCACAACACACCCTGCCCCCAGACACTCCACCAGCGAATCTGCGAACTGACAGCCCGCACGGCGCAGCCGTTCGAGGAGAATCCATCCCGAGGCGTGAGCCTTGGCCTCCGCTCCACGGCCGACAACCGCGAGCAGACCGCTGGCCGTCCACCCATCGCGATACACGGCGGCCAGCTTGAGCGTGTCCGACGGCGGCCGGCCGGTCGTCCCGGAGACCTTGACCTGATTCGGGCCGGACTCGTAGAGCTTGAGCGTCGTGAAGTCGACATCCACGTCCGGCGTCCGGTAGCGGCTGGGGTCGTCGATCTCGTAGACGATCTGCTCGGCGACGGTCCCTCGCGAGACGAGTCCGCCAGAGCCTTCAACCTTGGTGATGACCGCGGACCCGTCCTCGTGAACCTCGGCGATCGGGTAGCCGATCCCCGCCAGGTCGGGCACGTCGTCCCAGCGGTGCCATAATCCCCCTGTCGCCTGGGCGCCACATTCGATGATATGGCCCGCTGCACTGGCACCGGCCAGACGCGGCCAATCGTCCCACGCCCAACCAAACGCGGCACACGCCGGCCCCAAGGTGAGCGACGCGTCCGCGACGCGCCCCGTGACGACGATTCGGCTCCCTTGAAGCAGGGCGTCGGTGATCGGCCGGGCGCCAAGGTAGACGTTGGCGCACACCAGGCGTTCCATCACGGGCGCGATCGGCTCTCCGGTGTCCATATGCGAGAGATTTACACCCGCCTCGGACCACTCCGAGAGCCGCCCGAGTACATCGTCGCCGGTCACGACACCGAGTGGCAAATCGCCGAGATGGGACCCGGCGAGAATCGCACCGCAAGCCCGGGCACACGCGCTAGGGTTCAATCCACCCCCATTCGTGACGATCTGCACGCGTTCGTTCTGGGCGAGATGAGGTGCGAGCCGCTGGAGCAGGTCCGGGAAATCGCCGACGTAACCTGCCTGCGGATTCTTGGAACGCAAGTGGCTGAGGATCGCCAGCGTGAGCTCCGCGAGATACTCGAGCGTCAAAACATCGAGCCGGCCGTCGCGCGTGAGCAGATACGGGGCGTCGAGGTTATCGCCCCAGAAACCCGCGCCATTGCCGATCCGAAGAGGTTGGCGAGGCATGTGTGCCCGACCTTGCTAAAGGGCAATACGGTTGAGCAAACCCTAAACCAAAAAGAATGAGCGGTTTTACTCCCTCCCCCCTTTGTGGGGGAGGGTTGGGGTGGGGGGCGCGAACGGTGATTGGTGTGCGTTACCCCCCCACCCCGGCCCTCTCCCACAAAGGGGGGAGGGAGTATTGATATTCCTGCGTTTCCATGGCGCACGACTCTTTTGAACTGTATCGCGTTTAAGAGCGTCTCGCCGAGTTCGTTAGACCGTCCCCTCACACCTGAAACACGCCCGTCGTGATCGGTACGGCACTTCGTTGTCGCACCGCGACGTCCAGCGCCGCAATCAAGACCTCGCGCGTCTGCGAGGGATCGATGATGGCATCGATCCAGCAGCGCGCCGCGGCGTAACGGATGTCGGTCTCTCGATCGTAACGCGCCCGCAGTTCCTCGGCCATCGCGCCGAGCTCAGCATCGTCCACATGCTTTCCCGCTCGCTTCAGGCCGGCGAGGTTGACGTCAAGCATCGTCTTCGCGGCCTGCTGCGCCCCCATCACCGCGTAACGGGCCCCCGGCCACGCGAAGAGAAAGCGAGGATCGAACGCCTTCCCGCAAAGCGCATAGTGCCCCGCGCCGAAGGAGTGGCCGACGATCAGCGTGATCTTCGGCACGGTGCTGTTGCTCACCGCGCTGACGAGCTTCGCCCCCCGGCGGATGATGCCGGTGCGCTCGGCGTCGCGTCCCACATCGAAGCCGTTGACGTCCTGGAGAAACAGGAGTGGAACGCGATTCTGGTTGCAATCGAGCACGAACCGAGCCGCCTTGTCGGCGCTGTCCGCGTAGATCACGCCTCCAAACTGGAACGGCCCGCCCCCTTCGGGGCGAAACCGGAGCCGCTGGTTCGCGACGATCCCCACGGGCATCCCGCCGAGATGTGCGAACGCGCAGACAAGGGTCCGCCCGTACTCGCCGCGATACTCGTCGATTCGCCCGCCATCGACGAGTGCAGCGAGCAAGTCGCGCACGTCATACTGTGCGGAGGAATCCGTTTTGACGATCTCAAAAAGGTCGTCGCAGCTTCGCGCCGGAGGCTCGATCGCGCTCGGATCGGTCAAAGGAACCGGATCCGGCGGCAGGAAGCCAATGAGCTGCCGGAGGCGCTTCAGACAGGAATCATCGTCCGGCTCTCGGTAATCGACCGTACCGCTGATGGCCGCATGGACAAAGGCGCCGCCGAGCTCTTCGGACGTAATGTCCTGGCCGATCGCGGCTTTCACGAGGGCGGGTCCCGCGAGGTAGAGACCCGAGCCCTCAGTCATCAACACCGTATCACAGAGCACTGGCAGGTACGCCCCACCCGCGACGCAGTTTCCCATGATGGCCGCGAGTTGCGGGATCCCCTTGGCGGAGAGTACGGCGTTGTTGCGGAAAATCCGGCCAAAGTCGTCGTCGTCGGGGAAGACCTCATCCTGCATCGGCAGGAAGACACCCGACGAATCGACCAGGTAAACCAGCGGCAAACGGTTTTCGCCAGCGATCTCCTGGGCCCGGAGGATCTTCTTGATCGTTATCGGGAAGCACGCGCCGGCCTTCACCGTGGCGTCGTTGGCGACGATCATCACCCGCCGCCCAGCAACCCGGCCAATCCCCGTCACGACTCCGGCCCCGGGAGCGCCGCCCCACTCCTCGTACATCTGGAACGCCGCCCAGAGGCCAAGTTCCAGCAGCGACGAATCCGGGTCGAGCAACGCTCCGACGCGCTCGCGCACGGTCTTGCGGCCTTTCGCGTGCTGCCGCTTGATCGCGTCCGGTCCGCCTCCCTGGCGGATCGTTTCCTCCTGAGCGAGCAGGTCCGCGGTCAAGGCGCGGAGGTCGGGTTCGGCATTGCGGTGGTGGACGAGGCGAGCATCGGTAGTCGTCATAAATATCGCTTCACTCGAAGAACGAGAGCGCCGGTTTTAAAGCCGCTCGACCACCATCGCCACGGCGTTTCCTCCACCCAGGCAAAGCGACGCCAGACCCAGGCGCTTGTCCAGGCGCTTCAGAGCATGGAGCAAGGTCACCAGAACGCGCGCACCGCTCGCCCCAATGGGGTGTCCCAGGGCGATCGCGCCACCGTGGACATTCACCCGGGCCGGGTCGATGTCCAGACCTCGCACACAGCCGAGTAACTGCGCTGCGAACGCCTCGTTGATCTCGAACAGATCGATCTCCGCGGGTCTGAGCTTCGCCTTGGCGAGCGCAGCGCGCATGGCCCCGATCGGTGCCAGAAACAAGTCGCGCGGCTCCAGTCCAGCGACCGCTTGCGAGACAATCCGCGCGATCGGTCGGGCGTTGAGCTCGCGTGCCTTTTCGCGAGAGGCGACCACGACCATCGCGGCCCCGTCGCTCAGCATTGACGAGTTCCCCGCCGTCACCACCCCATCGGCCCGGAACGCCGGCGCGAGCTTTGCGAGGGCATCCGCCGAGGTTTCGGCCCGCGGGCCTTCATCGATCGCGATCGTCGTGTTTCCCTTCTTTCCCTCAACGACCACGGGTACGATCTCCGCTTCGAACGCGCCCGCTTGAATCGCGGCAACCGCTCGCTGCTGACTCTGGAGCGCAAACGCGTCGAGGTCTTGCCGCGAGAGGCCGCACTGTTCGGCGGTTCGCTCGGCGGCGAGCCCCATGGGCCACCCTTCCACTGCGCACGTCAGCCCATCGTGCATCATGGCGTCAACCAGCGTCCGGTCGCCGATTTTCCAGCCCACCCGCCCGCCGGTGAGCAGGTGGGGCGCATTGCTCATACTCTCGATCCCGCCTGCCAGCACCAGGTTCGCCTCTCCCGCGCGGATCGCGGTTGCGGCGAGCATCACGGCGCGAAGACCGGACCCGCAAACCATGTTGACCGTCAGAGCGCTGGACGTCGGCGGCATCCCCGCTCCCAGCGCCACCTGCCGCGCAGGGGCCTGTCCCAGCCCCGCGGAGAGTACATTCCCAATCACGGCCTCTTCGACGGCGCCCGGATCGACACCGGCCCGCACGAAAGCCTCGGCCGCCGCGACCACGCCAAGCCGGACGGCCGAGCGGCCCGAGAGCCCACCAAGGTATCGGCCAATCGGCGTGCGGCACGCGGAAAGGATGACCGGTTCCGTATGATCCATCAGGATTCCCCGCAGAGAAGGGAAGCGGCGCGTCAACCCGCGCCCGGCCTATCGGGATTCTAAGAACGTCCCCCACCGAGGTCAACGAACCGCGAGGACCCCGCGTCGGGACGAGTGTCCTTCAATCAAGCCATTGGCGACGAGCGCTTGGACGTGCTTGCAACCCGCCGCGTCGATGCCGTCGCGCCGAAAGATGAAATCGGGACAATCGCAGTACGGCCCGTCCTGTGTCTGTGCGACGTCGTAGAGCGTCCCGTCCGCCTTGTTCAATCGGAACGCACGGCGAGCTGCTGATGGTTCGCACTCCAAGGGATGGACCGCGTAGAGCGTTTGATTGATCGTAAGAAAGAGATGCGCGCTGCGAAGTCCGCCTTGAATGCGGGAAGGAGTGGATGACTTTGTTCGGCGTCTGGACATGCGGCGTTTACCTCCTGGTTCTAGTATACTAATGATACGTACCGCTGGCGCTTTTGTCCAGTAGCGATTTGGGTTCGTTCGAGAAAGCGGTGACCGATCAAAGTCGGATCATGCTGCCCGACACGTGAACGCTGGGATCGTCGCCCGTTTCCAAAAAAAGGGCAGGCAGCGCGATTCCGTGATACCGCGGATGGTTTGAGGGGTTACTATTCACGGAAGGCTGCGACCGTCGTCGTTTCCACTTGCTGGGGGGCTTCTGGAAACGCCGGCCCGGAGCCTTCCTTTTTATTTCCCTCCCCAACTCTCGGAAAGCGTGTCACCATGAGGATCCGCGCATAGGGTGACTGTCTGGTAGTGCTCGCGATCAGTGCCGGTCTCGCGTTCGGCCAGCCATCCGGCGCCTTCAATGCGCGGGAGTTCTTCGAGCTGCTCGACGCCAATGACGATCAGGTCATCGATAAGAGCGAGGTCCCGGAGTCGGGACGTCCCGCGTTCGAGAAGCTACTCACGAGCGGCGATCGCAACAAGAACGGGCGTCTCGAGATCGCGGAGTTTCGCGAGCTCGTGGCGGGTCTGCGCGAAGGCGGTGCTCCCGCGTCCGCGCCGGACACGAACAACGCCGGCGCAGGGAATCTCCAGCAGCGCTTTGCCGCGGCGGACAAGAACGGCGACGGCAAGATCAGTCGCGAAGAATGGCCCGGCAATCCCGAGGTGTTTGCCCAGGCCGACGCCGACAAGGACGGATTTGTGAGCCGTGATGAAGCGGTTCAGTTCTTCGGCACGCAAGGTGCGCCGGGGCAGGGCGGGCCAGGGGTGGTCGCTCGGATCCTGGGAATGGACAAGAACGGCGACGGCAAGGTGAGCAAAAAGGAGTTTACCGGTCCCCCAGGCGCGTTCGGTCGGATCGATGCGGACGGAGACGGCCTCATCACAAAAGACGAAGCGGAGACCTTTCGCCCGGGACCGGGCCTGAATGCGGAACGTTTCACGGCTCTGGACAAGAACCAGGACAACAAGCTGAGCCGCGACGAGTTCGAAGGTCCGCCCGCAGCCTTTGATCGGATTGACGCCGACAACGACGGATTCATCACGCTCGAAGAGATTCGCGCCGTTCAGGCAGCGGCACGGAAGGCAGCAACGCCGTAATGCAGAGCGTCGTTCTGCGGATCGAGAGTTGCGCTTCGAATGCGTGCGAAGCATGTCAATGCGACGCGGGGATCGGTCTCTACGCAACGGCTTCGATGGCCCGAACCCCTCACCCCGCCGCTGAGCGGCGACCCTCTCCCGCAAGGGGAGAGGGGTGTTTTCACCTCTGCGAACGGTAGAGACGATCAACAGACGATCAACGCACCTCTCCCCTTGTGGGAGAGGTCGGCCCTCAACGAGGGCCGGGTGAGGGGTGCGGGAGAGATGAACCACCCGGCGCTTGCGTCGATTCCAATGGCGGAGCGGAAGTGTGTTGTCCGTAGGCCATCCTTGCGCAGCCCGCGGCTCCGATGAACCCCGCGTCGCCGCCGAGCGCGGCGAAGTCGATCCGCGTGCGTTCGCGGAG
>DAIDJG010000117.1 GCA_027451445.1 Singulisphaera sp. | reverse complement strand
GATTCTCGCCCGCGCACCCACAGGGAATGTTGGACGCATGCCGTCCCGCGAAATCGCGATGGCGGCTCGCGAAGCCAATCCATCGCTCCATTCACGTGTCCGCGGATCTGGCTTGTATTCGCCATTTTGCACCCAATAACGCATGTATTGCCATAACCCCTTGTCCCTCTTGGCCTTCCGAATAACCGGCCAATTCGCCCATTCGGTAATTCGGAACCCCTTGTTAGCCTTGGGGTTCCGAATTACCGAATCGGCCGCGCGCATGCGCACGCTCGTTTTGGGCTGTCGTCGCGACCGACTCGTCGTTGCGCACGAGCGCGGCGTAACGTGCCTCGAATGTGCACTGTGTGCGTCCCTTATGAATCGTATCCCGTCGCACGTGGGAGCGTCCCCTGCGAGACAGGACTGTGCCTTGCCGTGAAGCGACAGACTCAAGAGCCACCGTCGAGTCGGAACTTCGCCAGGATCCGTTGCCCGGGACAACGCGGAGATCCGGGAATTGCACGTCCCTCTACTCTATATGCTCCGGGTAATTTGTTAGCTCTTGCCACACCTGATGGTGATTCGACGCGGTGTTTTCCGGGGTTCCGCGCGATTTTTGCGTGGTAAGTTTTTCGTCATAGATGACGGTTGACCGCTCACAAGGCGCGTGGTTCGCCTCGGCAAACCATAACCTGGAGCCGAGACCTGGGTGGCCTAACCAAAGGGGGACATGCACCCGAAGAGCCGGAGCCAGTTCCCCCTTTTGTTAGGATCTCCAGGCCTTTGGACCTGGCGGTGGTGACAGCCTCGTGTGCTGACTTCCATCAAAAGCGCGGCTTTGCCGTTACCGACGGATCATATCAACGCTCACTTTGCCGTGCAGTTGCCGTACGACAGTCCCGGACGGGAACGACAACGGCGGAATACGTAGCCGGAATGATTCGGCTCAACGCGATCGTAAGTCGTTGCCAAGGTGGGGACTTAGCGGCAACGGTCAGGAAGTGTCGGGAATGGACGGAAAAGAGGCGCCGGCCGGATTCGAACCGGCGGTGGAGGTTTTGCAGACCGCAACCGGGGCCGAGAAAAGCGTTTGTCGGCAATGCCTTACGTCAAACAGCGGCGGTTTTGCCGTCCCATTGCCGTACGGCGATTGTCCGATGCCCCCCGAGCTCGTCGCGGTCGTCGAGCGATGGGACCGGCTTCCCGATCCCGTTCGCGCTGGCATCCTGGCAATGGTTCGGGCCGCCGTCCCCGAGTAGGGCGTACCATCGCGAGCAAGGGGCCTAGCTTGCCCTGTGGGCTCACGACAAGCCGCCAAGCCGTTCCCGTTGGGATCGTTGGCGCAGCGTCTCTGCGGGGCTTGTAGACGATCGGATTACGCTTGATGGGTTAGCACACGAAAAGCCGGTCTTAGCTCTGTACGTTGGTTCCCTTATCCGTTATCGTGGTTATTCGAGATGTGCGCATCACAGATAGCATTCACCATTCACAGAGCTACGGAGCAAGACCGATGAAGAAGCGGGCCGTTGCGGGAATCGTCGGCGCAGGAATCGTCGGGATCAGCGCGCTGGCTTACTACCCGGTGATGTGTGGCGGAAGCGCGACGCTTTACCCGTCAAGCTCGTTACTGCGTCCTGGCGATCAGGCGGTCATTGCGAGCGAAAAAGGGTTCAGATTTGATTATGGGCTCAAGGCGCTTGATCCCGGCGTCAGAGTTACAGTTGGTCATGACCCTGGTTCCTACTACTCCAAGGATACCCACGATGAAAACTATCCGGGGATCACAGATACGAATTATCTCTCCCAGCTTCGCAAGATTAGCGTCACCGTGGAATCCGGCCCGTACAAAGGGGAAGCGTTCAAGGTCGGACGTGAGTATCTGCGGAAATTGTGAGTCCGCTATTGTCCGGATTCTTCGCGTAAAGCCGTCTCAGTGCCTCATCAGATCCAAGCACCCGGACAAGCTGAATGATCAGGGTCTCTTGCGGCGAAAGATCGAACGCGGGGGCTGCAATCGAGTTGTCATCCATAAGTCGTTCGAGCGGTAACCGCAACGCTCGCGAGAGCGCAATCCAGTCAGACGGACGCGGGTATCCCTGCGCTTTGGGGCCTACCCATAGGCTCATTCTACCCGGCGTTACGCCAATCATTCGGCCGAGAGCGGAATGGTTGATGTGCAGTTCCTTCGCACGGTCGCGAATCCGTTGCCGCCAAACCTCTGCCGGCGCACTGGTCGCGTGAGTGGCGTGTTCGGAATCCGTTGCGCGGATCATTGGATAGATTGTTCCTTATGCTTGACGGTTGACTCCCCGTTCGCACCGAAAGGCTGCCTCATCTCTGGCCAACGTCCATGAATGACGTAGTAGTCGATCTGAGCTTTCGGGAAGAATAGAGTGCTTTCAATCGCGGAATGCGGCTCGGGAAACACGCCCTTCAAGACCCAATTCCTGACGAGAGTCGGGCTAACCCCGAGTAGCTTCGCCACATCCCTATGAGTGATCAGCTTAGCCTTGCTGGACTTCGCTGGTTTCGGCATGCGACCTTGCTCCCAAAGCGGTCAATCCCGCGCCGGACGATCGTTAGGCTGATCGCACCGGGCGGGACAATGTGTGTGAATGGTTCAGACCGCCTGAACGTGAGTATCGAGATCGACGGCGCTTCCGTTTCGTATGACCAGAATGGAAGGCTCAGACGGCGCAGGGCTGATCGGGAGCGGCGAATCGGGAATCATCAGGATGTACAGCGCGCCGTTGCTGGCGACGGAAAGAGGCGGCCCATCGTAAGGCAAGATCGGCCGACGTGCGCCGAGGTTCGCCATGCCGAAGCGGGCAAGGATTGCGCGGACAAGCCGTTGCTCGGCGGAACGATGTGCCAAGCGTTTGCACTCGAACGCCGTAAAGGAACCATCGGCGTCAGGATCGGACGAAGCCTCCATAGCAGCGTTTGCTTTGCGACAAGCCAAGTCAGCCCTATCGAACGCTTGGATAGCTCTGGCGAGCGGCTTTGCGTGGGATCGGGGGTCCGCCAGGTTCCCCTTGAATTGGCTGGCATTGCGGCGCGATCGTGATAAACTTGTGTTCATGGTGTATGCCCTGTGTAAGCAGGCGTCGCCTAGGGCGGTTGGGAGTCTTGCCACTTCCAGCCGCCCGTTCCTTTTCCCATCGCACCATTGCGACGGGTGAGGCGACATGATGAACTCTGGCATGAGATCTGTCAATATCCGAGTTTTCGAGTTTATTTTAGAGTCGGCACGCCCGATAGCCATTAGTCCTCATTGTCATGCCCAGAGATAGCATCCAATGGATATACCGAACTCTCGGTTTTTCCTGCAAAAACACGCGTTTTCGCTCTATCCGTGCGCTACTCTCCACACCGGGTAAACTTGTCCCGCACGGCATGGCAAGACGATAAACGTGTGCAGATTGGATATCCCTGTTAGAGTCAGCTAAACTGGGGCACTGGGAAGGATAGGCCGATCACGGTTGACGGGGGTCTAGGATAAAAATGTGCCCATGCGTCGGATGACCCCCCGCACATATTTTGCCCGTTTTCCAATCCAACTTTTTGAGCGTCAACCGAATCGGGCGACGGGCCGGAACAAGGCCAGCGTCAAGGTTTGACCGCTGGTCAAATCGCAACACGTCTTGATACCGCTGTTGTGGATGAGCGAAGCGACGCGATGAGAGAGGGGGTAGGTTGCCCGCGTACACACGCGCTGGTTCCAGCCTCCGAATCGCGTGTCAACCGTCAACCTGAATCGTCGAGAATTCAGCCAAATGGGGCCGGTCGGATTCTTACGTTCGGCAGTCGCGTGCGAGCGGTTGGCGGCTTAGCGCGGCCGACGATTCGCGAGCGTTTCGCCTCCGCGCTTGCCCGTTCACGGTAAACGAGGAAAAGCGCCGCGCGCCTCCGAAGTCCGCTTAGATCTTCGTACAATGTCGGGCTAGGATCGGTTCTTTCCCGTTGCCCAGTGTGGATGCTTAAGCTAAGGGCTAACACACATCGCCCGTTCTATCATCGAATGATTGGGAGTGCATGCATGTCTAAGTCAGGAGCGGAGGCACGGAATCCGGGTGACGGTTGGGAGTTTCGTAAGATTCCGGTATCCATCATGTTGGATAAGGCCCTTCCAGATTCGGCTTTCCGTCTCTTGAGCTTGCTCACCATTCACGCGGACTACACGACAGGCGAGACTCATGTTTCCAACGCGACGCTTGCCAAGGGGCTAGACAAGTCTGTGCGGGCGGTTGGAAACGCGCTGGCTGAGCTTAAGAAACGCGGGTACGTGGCCACTACCGAAACGAGGGTAGTGCGGGGCGGAAAGCCTAACACTGATCGTCGGATTCGCTTACTGTGGTGGAAAGGCCCCCTGCCCTCCACGATCGGAACGCGGGCTTTTGTGGATCGGCCGGGCCGTCCAAAGCTCAGATTATTCACAGAGCCCAAGTCTGAGATGAAAGCCGAGTCGACTGAAACACCAACCGGAACCGGCATCGTTCCCGCGCCGGATGATATCGAGTCGATCATGCGCGGTCTCGGACCGCATTCATCTGAAGAGGAAATACAGAGGGTAATCACGTTCCTCGTACAAGAAATCGGCACCGAAATCCACACCACGACACAGGGAATTCGCAGGGCCGTACGCTGGGCGACTGACGGCGAATTACGGCAAGGGCTATTGGCTGAGGCACTTACCAAAGCAAGGCGCCATCCAAGCAAGGCCCCTGTCGCGGTGTTTCTCAAATGCATCCGGAGCCATCGAGAACGGCGACTAGGCGGTAGGGATTATGCTGAAGCGGATACCGACATGCAGTACGACGACATGCAGGAAATTGCCAACAATCTAGATAATACTTTTTAGATTGTCGGCATTAATCTGCATGCCGATCATTCCCGGTTACCGCTGGCTTGTCTCAGCCTGCGTCAGAGCGATCCGCACGCGGGGCCGGTCTTTTCCTCCATCCTTAATCGTCGTCTCGCCAGGTGGGCGTATAGAGCCTCTGTCGCGACGATAACGGTGAGATGGGACCGGTCCGGCGCAAGGCCACTCAGCCCCGAGTTTCCCACTCTGGTAATCGCGAGCGGCTGAGCGCTGGGAAATAGCTAGGCTGCGTTCGCCCATTCGGGCCGCCAAGCCGTCTTCCGCTAGACCCTGCAAACCCTTGTTGATGGATATAGGGGCCTATTTTCTTCATTAACCCGTAGCAACAAGGTAACCAGTGCCGTTCAATTCACTCACCGATCGGGAACTAGCGGACGCCTTGCGGGTCTCTCGGCAGACAATACGGAACTGGAGGGTTTCCGGCCGAATCCCTTTTCGTCGCCTGTCTGAGCGTGTCATTCGGTTTGACTACATGGCTGTTCTCGCCGCGCTCGAATGTGGTCATGGGTCGAACTCGAATCGACAGAACGGGGCTCGGTAATGGCACGCGGAGGGGCTATAAACGTCGGCCAGATTATCGCCGACTTATCAATTGATGGTCGCAATATTGACCGTGGTCTCGCGAATGGCCGGCGGGCAATGGATGCTTTTCGTGCCGAAATTGAGCGGCTAGGCGGCGAACTCAACCGAGGCGAAATCGCTATCGGCGCCTACGCGTCCCGTCTCTCAGTGCTCCAAAACCAGTACAATCGCATTCAGGCGGCTATGCGACAGGGGTACAACTTTGCCAATGTCGGCAATGGCTTAGGCGTTCTCAATCAGCAGATGGGCCGGCTTACGAACACGAATTGGGGACGGTTCGCGTTCGGCCTACAGCAAACCGGCTACTTGATTGACGATCTCCAATATTCAATATCAGCATGCGTCAATAACATTGGTCCCCTGGTGATGGGTTTCACGGGGAACGCTGGAATCGCGGGGGCCGCGCAAATCTCGGCGGTCGCTCTCAATTACCTCGTTCAGCACTGGGATCAACTTCTCTACCGGCTAAGCGGCGACACGAGTCAATTCACGGCGGCCGGTGATCGAATCGACGGGCTTCGCAAGATGGTGAAGGCCCTGAAAGACGAGCTTGCCAGTACACCCGGTCTCAGTGTTCCGCGTGACATTGAGAGGGCCGAGAACGAAATCGAGCGCAACAAGGATGACGAGGATCTTGGGAAAAAGACCCATACGGATATGCTCACTAAGGGCGAGAAGAAAGAGCGCGACCGTTTCCTTGATTCCATCAAAGATATCAACAAGAACCGTGGCGACGGAACCCAGACGCCATTCCTTCATGAGTCGATGGCAGACCACGAGTTAATGCTTGCGCAGGGCCGCGATAAGCGAAAGCGTGACGAGTACATCCGAAATCACGCAACAGAGGCGGATAAGCAATTCTACGAGGCCCTCAAAGACCCGA
Source organism: Singulisphaera sp. (assembly GCA_027451445.1). Classification (GTDB taxonomy): domain Bacteria; phylum Planctomycetota; class Planctomycetia; order Isosphaerales; family Isosphaeraceae; genus DAIDJG01. Next base: position 57,849 of record DAIDJG010000117.1, on the reverse strand, counting down.
AGACGCTCGCACAAAAGGGATACCTGTGGGCTGGTATTCGCAAGGGGGTGTCTGGCGACAAGGCCGTTCAGGACAGGATTGACGGCATTATGGCCCGTACGAGAAAAAAGCGGGCCGAAGAGATTGAGAGGGAAATGGGCGGGCTTTCCAAAGCCCCCGCGTGGCAGCGCGAAGACTTCATCGCTCGTGCGCGCCGAGGACGCCAGGGTATCACCCAAGATCAAGCCGACGTGATCCGTGGTAAGCAGTACACTCGGGAAGAGGTTGAAGAGCGCGAAAAGAAACTCAAGGAAACTCGAAAGAACGTAGACAAGACTATTCGGGGATTCTTTAACAAGTTCGGCGAAAAGGCGGTCAAGATCAACGATAAAAACATTGAAGCCGAACAGGCCGCCATTGACGTTCAGGACGCCGAAAACCTCAAGGCTTACAAGAAACAGCAGGCGGACAATAAGAAGCGCGGAGACGCGGCCCGCAAGCAAGCTCGCGAGACGCTTCCCGACTTCGACAAGAAAGCCCGCGAAGCTGGACTCATGCAGGACCAGAAGACCGCGATTACAAGGCTTGCGAATCAGCTTGTGAGTGGCGGGATGAAACGAGACGCGGCAACATTTGCCGCTTCCGATGCCGTCAAGACGCAGCGTCGGAATCAGGCGCAGGCGGCCCATGACTTCGCCAAAGAGCATATCGCCGGACTCGAAAACCTATCAGAGTACGCCGCGTTGAACGGGAAAGACGGGGGCAATCTGGCGCAGGGTATCCGAAACCACATGAAAAAACTTGGATTGAGTGACGAGGCAGCAAATCTCGTCGTAGACCAAACGCTGAAAGGTGGTCGGAAGAAATTCAACGACGACGTTGCTAACCGCGCGTTATCTGGGGCGTACGCCAGGCACAGCGAAGTAATGCGAGCGGCTGACATCGGGAACCGGATTCAGGGCGCGGTAACGAACGAGAACAAGACAACGGCGATCCTGGAACAAATCAAAGACCAGCAAGCCGAATACTACGCCAAGTCGCTCGAACAAAACATCGTCAAGGTTCAGATCCGCTAGTTTGACCGCCGGTCAAATCGTCATCCGCCAGGAAGGTACTCGCGCCGAGACTGTGCGGCGGTGTCTCGTCTCAGGCGCCAAGCCGGTCGTTTTACAGTCCCGTTTCGTGAGTGGTTCCTAGGCGAGCGCTTCGGCTGAACCGGGACCGCGAACATCTATCAATAGAGATCGAGAGATGTCGAATAGTAAGGCCAAACAAGAGAAGTCAGGTGTTCCCAAAAAGTCGAACACCCATGGCGGGCGGCTCGCAAGGTCTGGCCCCCGCTGTAAAGAACTTATCGTGAAGTCTGCGATTGAAGCCGCCAGGTTGGTTGACGACAGTGACGTTCAAATCACGTCGCTCGCGATCGTTGCGGGGGTCGACGTGAGCGTCATGTCTCGGCGGGTCGATGACGGTCGCGAAATCATCGCGCAGTGTCCCATGCTCCGAAGCCCGTTGACTACTCCCGACATGAGGTATCTGGAGGCACGATACAGGGATTCCAGAGATCCAGCGCTTAGGGAATGGTTAAAAACGATCCAAACGAGAAGACGGAAACGCGGGTAGACACAGGACAGATGTCGTTTCAAAAAACGGAGCACGCAACATGAATGAGTTCGATCGGCTGATGGTGGGAATTAGGGCGGAAGCGGACGCATCCGGAAAAGACGGTTACTCCCACCTAGCGCAATATGTCGCGACTACCCTTGGCCCAGTGTTCTCGAAACCACGGCGTGGCGCTTTTCATGCGCCGATCTATGAAGGCTTGGCGGTTGTGTTCGGCGTCGACGACGAGGATAACGCGGGACGGTCGGAACGCGGGATCGCAGAGCTTCGGCGACGCCTAGCCGATGAGGGATTCCCCGAGGTTGGCTTTGGTCGAGACGAGGGGGGCCGGACAGTATGGGCATTCGTCGTGCGGACTACCGACGTCGAAAGCTTGGCGCGGATCGCGTGGGAAGCGTGGAACGTCGCGAACGGGTTCCAAGCGTGGTATACGCCGTTGCGCGACGCGCAAGAGGCGGCTTGTCGGGATGAAGACTCGGCCTTGCGAAACTAGACGCTCGAACGGTCGCTAGAAGGCAGCCCGACAGATCGGCACCAACGGGGGCTTCATCTCCTAACGACTTAGGGGATGAAGCCCCTTTCGCGTTGACGGGTTTCGCCAGCGATCTTCCTAAACTGCCAAAACATCGCGGTCCGTTTCATTTACCTATGCTGCGTTGCCCGCCTGTATTCGACTCGTCAGGGCGAACGGCGGCGTACGACATTTGACCGGGGTTTCCGAGCGTAGTCGACAGCCGAGAGCATGCGTGCATGATGCTTTCCGCAAGGCCTGTTTCTGTACACACACCGACCGGAGCGTATACGGAAATCCGACCCGAATCCGCGATTCTGCGTATACGCGACTTGACGTATACGCAGTAGAGCGTATACTTGGATTGTGGGCAACGGACAATCGAAAACGGATCGGGGGTGAGTGATGAAAGCGAAGACGACCGACGCGATGACGGGCAAGATCAAGGTTGTCGGGTACGCCAGGGTTTCGACAGAGGAGCAAGCGACGGACGGTGTGAGCCTTGACGCTCAAGTGGCGAAGATCAAGGCATACGCCGATCTTCATGACCTTGAGCTTGTCGACGTCTTCGTTGACCGTGGAGTTTCGGCCAAGTCACTCGACCGGCCGGAATTGACTCAGGCGCTCGCCATGCTCAAGAGCGGCAAGGCGACGGGAATGGTTGTCGCCAAGCTGGACCGTCTCTCCCGATCGGTTGGCGACTGGAACGATCTCATCGACGGTTACTTCGGGGAAAAGGCGGGCAAGTCTCTGATGTCCGTTGCGGATAGCATCGACACTCGAACGGCGGCGGGCCGGCTTGTTCTGAACGTCTTGATGTCGGTCGCCCAGTGGGAACGGGAAGCCATCGGCGAACGCACCCGCGACGCGCTTGCCCACAAGAAAAGCAAGGGCGAACGGGCCGGACAGATTCCCCTTGGCTTCAACCTGGCAGACGACGGTAAGACTCTGACGCCGAACGCGGACGAACAGCAAGTCATTGCGACGGTTCAAGAGCTACGGAGTGCGGGCTTGTCGATCCGCGCCATTGTCGACGAAATGAACGCCAGGGAGATTCCCACCAAAGAGGGCGGTCGGTGGCACATCGCGACGGTTCAGAGGGCCTTGAAGGTGGCCGCCTAACTGATACGCTCGAAGCCTTTATAGGGAGTCGAGCGAATGGGCAACGCGGCCAGTCATCCCCCCGATAAGCCGGTCCGGACAATCAGCGAAGTCATCCGGTCAACTATCCAAGAGCGGAAGTTGACCGCCTACGCTCTTGCCAAGCTCTCAGGCGCGAGTGTCGACGCGATTCAACGGTTTCTCAATGGCGAACGCGACCTATCACTTGCGAACGCGGACAAAGTAGCCGTTGCTCTCAGCCTAGAGCTAGCGCCGCGATCGTAAGTAGTCATGTCGCAACATATTCCGACAAAACGCGACGCGCCTCCGAATGCCGCTTAGACTGCGTTACACTGGTATGCGTTGATTCACGTGGTCACTCTTGCAAACGGGAATCGCAATGCACAGCGCAGTGAACTCGAACGGCTTAGCGGTCGAGACAACTCTTTCTCTCGACAACCTGGCGACGGTCTTAAACGCAAGCCGGCGGACGGTTGAACGGCAACGCGCGGCGGGCCGGCTTCCCAAACCTGATTTCATGGTGGGCAAGATGCCACGATGGAAGGCTGAGACGATTCGCAAGTGGATGTCGGGACAGGTGGCTTGACGGGCGGGATAGGTTCGACGGGCTTTGAGGTGCGACGATGGCTTACATTCGGAAACGCGGAAGCATCTATTATTTCCAATACGTTGACGGGAACGGGAACAAGAGAGAGGAGAAGGGATGTCGAGACAAGAAAGCAACCGAGAGTATGGCCAGGGAAGCCGAAGTGCACGCCGCTAAGGTTCGACTTGGCCAAGCCAACCCCATCGCCTCGCATCAAAAGACCGGGATTGAAGAGCACTTGGCCGAGTATCTGGGCTTTCTACGATCCGGTGACTGTTCGCCCAAGCATCTATCTCAGACGGAGACGCGCCTGCGCGCGGTCATTTCGGGGGTGGGGGCCGAACGGCTTTGCGAGCTAGATGCGGTCAAGGTTGCGGCTTGGCTCGAATCCCAGCGACAACCCACCGTAGACCCCGAGACCGAGGAGAAAATCCCCGGTATGTCGGCGCAGACGAGCAACCACTACCTGACCCGTCTCAGGTCATTCGTTCGGTGGGCCGTAGATCATCGTCGCCTAGCGTTTGACCCACTTACGACGCTAAAACCGCTCAACGTCAAGCTCGATCCGCGCCATGCTCGATCGGTGCTCAGTCGTGATGAGTTCGAAACCCTCATTCGCTCAACGATGGCATCCGGAGTGTTCCGCAAGCTGACTGGTGAAGACCGGGCAATGCTGTACGTTACGGCGGCTTATACGGGCTTACGAGCTTCCGAACTCGCGAGCTTGACCGTTGGCTCGATCGTCATCGACGAGCGCCAGGCGACGATTCATGTCAAGGCGGCCCACACGAAAAACCGGGAGAAGGCAGCCCAACCAATCCACCCTCATCTTGCGAAGCTACTGCGGGCGTACCTGGAAGGCATCGAATCGACGGAGTTGATCTGGGCAGGGCCGTGGTGGAAGCGTGCGGCTTTCATTCTTGAAGCCGATCTGACGCGGGCCGGACTGTCGTACGTCGAGAAGACTGGCAATTACCGCGACTTTCACGCGCTTCGCCATCGGTTTGGGACCGAATTGGCGCGGGCCGGAGTATCGCCGAAAGTCGCGCAAACCCTCATGCGTCACTCATCCATCAATCTCACGATGGACCTTTACGCGAACCACATGGAGGCGGACGATCAGACTCAGGCGCTGGAGAAACTTCCCCAGATTCCGGCGGCCTTGCCAATGCCACCCGATCATATCAACGATCGCTTTGCCGCCCTATTGCCGCACGACAGTCCCGGACAAAGCCCGACAGTGACGGACAACGACTCAGAGGGAAAGCCGAACGGCTCGAATGTGTCTTGCCCTAAGTCGTTACCAGAGACGGTACTTAGCGGCAACGGGCGGGAAGTGTCGGAATGTGACGGGAAAGAGGCGCCGGCCGGATTCGAACCGGCGGTGGAGGTTTTGCAGACCTCTGCCTTACCACTTGGCGACGGCGCCGGAGGAATCATGGTAGCGGGGTCGTCGGGGATGAGCAAGGCGGTTTTTGGGCCGAGCGTGGATTCAATTCCGGCCTATCGCAGGGCGCACGACCACCACACAACCCGACTTGGCGTGGAACCGGACGCTCGAAATGATGGAGTGGACAACGGGCCAGCGCGCTGACCGCGCTGGCCCGCGTCGCATTCGGATCTCAAGCGAGGTGCCGATCCACTTCGGGCATCAGCTTCGCGAAGTCGAGCTTGTTGGGACAGGCCGCACGTGCCGCTTCCAGGTCGGCTCCGGCCCAGTCGCGGGCCTCGGCGCTGAGCGCGGCGTACTCGCGGCGTGCTTCAACGCGGTCGCCCAGGTGTTGGTGGTAGGTCAAGAAGCGAGTGAGATTGCCCAGCTCAGCGGACGTGCCGGCGGCGATCGAGCAGCGGCCGTCGCAGTCGGCGCACAGCATCGAGCCGTGAGCCAGCGTGGCGTCGCGGAGTTGGAGGATCTCCGCGGCTTTTAAGGGCTCGAAACGCCTCGCGGCGTCGGCGTTCTCGCGGATTTGATCGGTGTTCCGCATGGAGACGCACACGCTGCTAATGCGCTCGTCGCTCCAAATCGCGTGCAAAAGGCCCTGGAACCGAGATAGTTTCTTCTCGGCCAGAGTCGGAATTCGCTTCTCCACCTCGTCGAGGATGTTGCCGCGAGGGCGGTCGCCGAAGAATTGGCCGGCGATCTGCTTCATGGAGATCAAACCAATCCCCTTCTTCCAGCAGGCATCGAGAGCCTTGTTCAGGGGCTCTTCCTTTTCGAGCCAGGGGCGGTACTGCAACATGATCGCATCGACGACGCCCCCCTCAGCAGCCGCCTCGATGATCGCTGCACGCTTGGGGTGATGGGTCGAGAAGCCGATGAACTTGGCCTTTCCGGATTTGCGGATCGTCTCGGCAACCTCCTTGAATTCGTTGTTCTTCACGAAGTTGATCGCTTCATCGACCGAATGATGGTCGCCTAAACCGTGGATGAAAAAGAGGTCCACGTAGTCGGTGCCGAGGGTTGCGAGCCGTTCGTCAAGCATCCTGATCATCTGGCTCGCAGCCTTCGGGGTGTCCTTTGTGACCAGGAAGATCTGCTTGCGGATGGCGGGATCCTGTTCGAACCACTTTTTGAAGGCCGGCTCGGTGCCGTAAACCTTCGCTGTGTCGAACACGCGTACGCCGTTCGCGAACGACGTGCGAAAGAGCCGATCAAGGCTCGCGCCGCGGACGGCGCCCTGGTCGAGCATGGTCACATTCACACCGGTCTTCCCCAGCGGCCTCGTGGGAAGCGGGGGTGCCGGCTCGTCGTCCGCCTGGACTCCCGAGCTCAAGGTCATCGCCGACGCTGTGGCGAGTGCACCGGCCTGGAGGAATGTGCGGCGAAGTGTGCTCGGCGATTCGTCGAGGGCCATCGGTCTTGACTCCTTCCGTCAGCGAGGAATGTTGTCTTTCTCAATTGCAACATGGATTCATGCATGCGGCGAACGCGCCATGACGACTGACAGCAAGGGGAGGCGGAAGCCATCTTTACATTAGCGTCGATTGTTGGCGTCACGGCAAGCCCGCAGCGTGGTATTGGAACTTAACCACGGCGAGTGCGCTTCTCGATTCCGCACGATAACGTGGTCTCGATGCAGCTCGAGAATCAGCGTGCCGTTTGGTTGTCAATCCAATCGTTACGATGACTCCGTTTGGGTGAGCTGGAAGGTCCCGCATCCGATTGACAAAAACGACCCGGAATGGGCAGTTCGCTGGCGGATATCGGACTGGTTTCCGCCTTTACAGGATGAGTGAATCGGCTGAGTGGGTTTTCTCCGACGTGCCCACTTGCAACGGCCGGAATCTTATGGCACTCTCATGCTGCTCGGTACTCTCCGCGGCATAAGAAGACCTTCTCTACCTTCTCGCTTACGAATCCGGTGTCGTAGGGCCCCGCATGGGGACCCTGGAATTCATCCTCCAGGAGGGGTGATGTCATGGACCGAACGAACTCGTCTCCCTCGCGCATTGCGACGCTCGAACTGGGGACTCGATCCCGGCAGGCAGACTTACTGAAGCTTGGTGAAACGCGATTTGCCAACGTACCCAGCGATGGCTCGGACGCTCGCGCAGAGTTCTCTGCGGCTGTCGAAGAGTATCGCATTCAGTATGGGCGGCCATTTCCAACGTGGTCGGAAATCCTCGAGATTGCTCAGTCGCTGGGCTACAAGAAGACGCCGTCGGTCGTCGACTAACGCGAGGCATGAGACGGTTCAGGAGCTTCACGAGACGCGTAGCACCAGGGAAAGGATTTGACTACGCGTCGCGACCGAATGAACGTACTCCGCAGTGGCTTCCCGCCGGCTTTGCGCTGCCCTTGTGGTGACTCGTCGGTCTCTCATTTTGACATTTGCGATTCGCGCCTAGATACGTTCGTATCTATTGCCTTTACCAATCGCCAATTGGTTGACTGCCGCAATGGTGGTGGGCCTAACGGGACGGCACCCGATGGCCCCGCTACGACGGTGCAAACCCTCAACATCACCTCGTCTTTCCCTTGGATTGGCTCCGGCAGGCGGATACGATGACCGGGAACCGACTCTCCCGGGATCGCTCACACATAAGAGTGATCCCGCAACCCGGCACTCAAACCACCCCGCCGCCATGCCTATCAAACCTGCGCTTCGCTCCGCGATTGTCCTCCTTGCGCTCGCCTCGCACGCGAACGCCGGTGAGAACCTGGTCCCGGACCCTTCGTTCGAGCAGCCGAAACCCAAGGACCGCTGGGGCCACGTCTTTAATACGTGGTCAGGCTGGATCTACGAGGGCGAGTGCGAGTTTCGGGCGTCGGACGTCGCGCGGACCGGCAAACATTCGCTTCTGATCGTCGGGGGGACCGCACCCAAGATCCGCGCGTGGCCTGACAAGATGGTCCTCGAGCCGGGCCGGTATCGCATCAGCGCGTACATTCGAGGACTCGACATCAGCAAGGGGCTGTACGGCGATTCGACGGAGTTTATGTTCGATGGTAAATACATCCCCTTGCGCAAGAGCGGAACGTTCGGTTGGAGCCTGCTCACCTATGTGGGCGACATCACCGAAAAGAAGGAGGGCCCCCATCCGAGTTTCGGACTGATGTCGCCGGGCTACTTCTGGGTCGACGATGTGCGCGTGGAAGCCGTCGGCAAAGACGTTGCTTTGACGCTCAACCCGATCATCGGTCGCGAGGAGGCGCCGATCGTGCCTCCGAGCGAACCGGGCGCCGACGCCGTGCGCTGTCCGGAGTGCGGCTATCGCAACCAGTCGGCCTGGGGGAAGTGCTATGCCTGCGGCACGCGCCTCGAAGCGAAGGCGAGTATTAAAGTCGCGGGGCCCCCGGTCCGTCCCCTCACCTCGTTTGAGGACCGCAATCCGTTCGGGGGAGGAACGGTCGTCGGCGAGCATGCGACCGATGGCAAGAAGGCGCTCCGCATCGACCAGGGCTATGTCGCGCTTGACGGCGATCAGAACTGGCTTGGCTATGAGGCGCTGAAGGCCGATGTGTACACCGACGCGAAAGCGCCCATCGAATTGACCATCGAGATCCGCGACCGGCAGACAACCGACTACTGGACTCGGGTTAATTACACGACCGTCGTTCCTCCGGGTGCAAGCACGCTCGTGCTGCCGACCGCCTTGTATGTTGGCGAGAAGTCGCGACCGGGAAGGCCGTTGCAACAGGACGCGATCACACGAGTGGTCTTTTCTCTGGGTGAGAAGCCCTCGGCCCCGCTGTTCGTCGACAACATCCGGCTCGAGCGTGACACGGAACCCGCGCGGATGCAGTTCGACGGCCTCTGGGCGTTCGATGTCGGGCCGGCGGGCAGCCCTCTGATGGAGGGATTCCAACCGCTCGACGCAAGTAAGGCGTACTCGAAGGGACGCGGCTTCGGCTGGAAGGATGCTCAAATCTGGCGTGCGTTTGACGCGCTGCAGCCCGACCCGCTCTATCGCGACTTCGTCTGTGTCGAAAAGGGCGGGCTCGCCATCGACGTGCCCAACGGGAAGTACCACGTCTTCGTCAACATGGATTCCCCATCCGGTTACTGGGGTGAATTTCAGCGGTATCGGCGCCGAGCCTTGATCCTGGAGGGGACGCAGTACATCGATACAATGGATCTCGATTCCTTCAAGAAGCGTTATTACCGCTTCTGGGAAAGCGACGACCTCCCCAGCGACGACACATTCGACAAATACCAGGTGCCGTACTTCCAGGAAAAACACCTGGTCGTTGACGTGCGCGACCAGCAACTCAACATCGATTTCGAGGGCGAGAACTGGGCGTGCAGCGTCTCGGCGATCGTGGTTTACCCCGACTCGAAGGCAGCCGAAGGGCAACGGTTCCTCGATTTCGTCAAAGCGAGGCGCCGTTCGCACTTCAACAACGAATTCAAACGCGTCCTCCCACCCGCGACCGGTCAGGCCGTTCAGGCGAAGGCCGCCGATCAGGCGCGCGGGTTCATCGCGTTCCAACGCGATTGGATGAAGGACGTCCACGTCCAGGACCGTCCCCTGCCCGACGAACGAGTCGAGGCGTTGACCGCCTCGGGCTTTGCGGGTGAGTACGAGCCGGTCACGGTTTCTGTTGCACCGCTCAAGAATCTCGGTCGCGTTTCCGTCTCAGCGACAACGCTGACGGGACCTGGTGGTGCGTCCATTCCTGGTTCGGCGGTGGATCTCGGGTACGTCCAGCATCGCATCACGCGCGTGACGATGGAGGGGACGGTCTACACGGTCTCGCCGCGGTTGATCATGCCGCGCGGCACGGCTCCGGTGCCCCAGGGCGTCACTCGAACGTTCTGGCTGACGGTGAAGGTTCCCTCCAAGACGCCCCCTGGGCAATACCGCGGCTCTGTGAGTCTCAAAGCGGAGGGGGGCGGCGAGCTGTCGCTACCGTTGCAGTTCACCGTGCGTCCAGGAACCCTCGACGTCATTGATGTCCCAGCCGGACCGTTTGGCCATACGATCGACCTACCGTGGTACGGCGATGAGTCGCAAAAGTGGAATCGCGCGGTGGCCGCGAAATCGCTGGCGAAGCTGCACGAATACGGCTTCACCACGGCGACGGGGCTCCCGAATGTCCGATTCAACGGGTTCAAGGACGGGAAACCGCAGCTCGACTTCACCCAGGGTGACGAGCAAATGAAGCTCTTCCGAGAGCAGGGATTCCGCATGCCGGTCGTGAGCTATTGCGCCTTCGAGGGCTTGAACACGTATTATCGCGACGACTCGGCCGCGCAAGGGGCTGGGTTCACGGACTATTCGGCGTTTCTCAAAGCGGTCTTCTCCGCGGTGCAGAAACATGCCGACGCCACGGGCTGGTTGCCGGTTTACTGGAACATCGGCGACGAGCCCATTGGCGATGACCTGGTCCGAAGCGCCGAGAACGCCGAGGCTTTCCGCCGGGCGTTTCCACAGGGGCCGCCGTACTTCACGGCGCCGAGCTCGTTCACTGGGACGGGCACGAAGGATCCACACTTCCGCCTGGCGAAGGCGCTGCACGCGGTCGCCTGGAACTTGCACGACAAGGCCGGCGTGGACCTGTTGCACGCGGCCGGCAGCGATTGGGGCTTTTACAACGGCGGCGATCGTTGGACGTACGGCGTCTACATGTACAAAGCGGCGAAACAATATGGCATGAAGTTCCGGATCGCCTGGCACTGGAACGTGGTTGCGGGCGACCCCTACTATGCACTCGATTGCCGCGAAGATGACTACGCCTGGTGCAACACGAGCCCAGACGGGGAACTGCTCCCATCGCTTCAGTTCGAACGGCTTCGTGAAGGGCTGGACGACTATCGTCGCATGCTAACACTGGCTCGTCTGATTCGCGAGCGGCCCGGTACGCCCGCAGCGCGAGCGGGCGAACAACGACTTAATGAGATCCTCGGTGGTTTTGCGCTCGGAGATCGAGCCACACGAAGCGCTGAAACATATACCCAGCTCCGGGCTCAGCTCGATGCGGCGATCGCCAGCTTGAACGGACGCTGACAGATGTACGATCGAGGAAGCCGGCGAACGCCGGCTTCCAAGCTCGTTGTCTGAGCTCGTTCAGATCCTGAGAAAGACTTTCTTACGATACAGCCCAAAGAGGATGAGCCAAAGCACCAGTAGAACGGCCGCTCCTTGAAGCAACGGCTGGTAACTTGGGCCGAGGGCGAGGAAGATGCTTGTCCCAAGGTGTCGTTTGAGATTATCGGCAACCCAGCCCTCGATTAGTCCGGCCATACAATAGGCGGCGATTGAGTTCATACCGATGACCATGAACGGGAAAGCCCATCGCTTCCAGCCGAGCACATCAGTGACTGCGTAAGCTCCAGCGAGGATGAGGAGGCACCACCCTCCACTGAAAAGGACCCAGCTCGGCGTCCAGATCCGTTTCACGACAGGGCAGATCCCAAGCCCGCCCAGCCCGTAGCCGACCCCGAGTGAAAGCACACCCGCGACCACGAGCCAGCCGATCTTGGACGCGGCGGTCCTGGGGCTGCGCAATACGCCCCCAGCGATCAGCCCGAGGATCATCGTGGCGAGCGTGGGGATGAAGCTGAGCGTCGCGTAGCCGCCGTCGTTCGCAACGAACGGTTTTTCGCGAGGGAAGAGGTTCAAGAAGTAGCGGTCGAACGCCCAGGCCAGATTCGTGTTCTTGTTCCAGTGAGCGGCGAAACCGCTCATCACCGTCGACTGGTCCTTCTTGCTGATGACGGCGTTGACATCAAAATCCGACGCAGGACGCGGATACGCAGCGAAGGCGGCCCAGTAGCCAACCAGGATGAGTCCAAGCGCAATCCACTGGTCGCGAGTGGGGCGCAAACCCAGGAGGAAGAGGAAGAAATACCCCAGGCCGATTTGGCTGAGGGTATCCTCGAACGTGTAGTACGTTTGCTTGCGTCCCAGGGACCGCAGAAACACCCCAAGCAGAACCAACAGCAGCGCTCGCCACGCGGCGTGGAGCGTCAGCCGAAACGTCGACTGGCCCCGGGCCGTGCGAGACGCGAGCGAGAATGGCAGCGCCACGCCGACCAAAAACGAAAACGAGGGCTGGATCAGGTCGTGCAACGTGCACCCGATCCACTCCACGTGACTCTGGTGACGGGCGAGGAATGCCCAGTACCATTTTCCTGGATGGGCACTCGCCACCGTGCGGAGGTGGAGGACTTCGGCCATCATCAGGAACATCACGAACCCGCGGTAGACGTCGATCGACGTCAATCGGGTCGTGGAAGGGGAACTTGCGGAGGGATCCATGGTGGGCTCGGTCGCCGTTCGCCGGGTGAGAGAACCAGACCCACCTGGTCGTCCAGATGGGTCCTTCCCACTTTAGCCCAACGGCGGCCCGCGCTCTACCTGGCGGGCGATTGATCGTAGTTGTCGGCGTGGTCGGCCTCTCGGGCCTTCTCGAGCGCCAGGGCCCAGGCTTCGGATCGCACCGTCCCCTCGGCGTAAATGTGGCGGTCGCCCCGAATGCACGACACCACCCAGCGCTCCTGATCAGGAGCCGACTCCAGTCGCGTCAGCCCCACACTCCAACCCCAACGGTGAAGCTGATCCATCTCGGCGGCTGGCGCCCCTTGCTCCGTGGTTGTTTGCTCGATCGTCAGGCGCATCCCCTTCTCCAAAACTCTGTTCACGAGCACCGTGGATCGGGGACGATCCCAATGTCCACGGTCACATGAAAGGAGTGTAACGCGAGCAGGCCATGAGTTCATACCGCTTTTCCCCTTGTCTGTTGACAGGAATCAACAGAGTTGGCGGCCTCAACACATAAAAAGCCCAATCTGCGAAGTCGTTCCTGGTTTCAGATGGAGACGGGTCGGTCTGGCCGGTGTCCGGACCGCATTGAAGTTGTTGCCATCTCGCGTTACCGTGCCGAAAGTTGGGGGCCAGGCCACAAGGGATTTGCGAGGGAGTCGGCATGTCAGAGGTGAATGCGCCCGTGGACGTTCGCGACGTTGCCGAGACCGTGTGTTGCGTGGTTGGTGGCGGGCCGGCGGGCGTTCTGCTCTCGCTCTTGCTGGCACGTCAAGGCATCGCGGTGATGTTGCTGGAATCCCACAAGGACTTCGACCGCGACTTTCGAGGCGACACGATTCACCCGTCAACGCTCGACGTCCTCGACCAACTTGGGCTGGTCGACCGGCTCTTGGCGATCCCGCACGGCGAAATGAGGTCGCTGAGCCTGACGACGCCCGAGGGGTCGGTCGTGTTGGCGGATTTTCGCCGCATGAAGCTCAAGTTTCCGTACGTCGCGATGCTCTCCCAGTCGATCTTCCTGGACTTTCTGGTCGAGGAGGCGAAGCGCTATCCGACGTTTCAGTTGGTGCTGGGCGCGAACGTTCAAAGGTTGGTCGAAGAGAGCGGTCAGATCCGTGGTGTCCGCTATCGGGGTGCCGATGACGAGTGGCACGAGGTACGTGCAGCGCTCACCGTTGCGGCCGATGGTCGCTTCTCAAAGGTGCGCTCACTTCTGGGTCTCGAACCGATCAAGACCGCGCCTCCCATGGACGTCGTTTGGTTCCGGCTGCCTCGCAAGCCAACGGATCCGGCGGATGCCGGCATGATCGCCGTTCAAGGCGGGCGCTTCGCCGTGATGTTGGAACGCGTGGATGAGTGGCAAATTGGCTACGTCATTCTGAAGGGGAGCTTTCAAAAACTCCGCGCGTCCGGCATCGAAGCGCTGAGGACCGCGCTGGCCGAGGTCGTACCGTGGCTGGCCGACCGCGTGGAACTCCTCCAGGACTGGAAGCAAGTCTCCGTCCTTTCAGTCGAGTCGAGCATCCTGCCAGTCTGGCACAAGCCCGGCGTTCTCTTGATCGGCGACGCGGCGCACGTGATGTCGCCTGTTGGCGGGGTCGGCATCAATTACGCGATTCAGGACGCTGTCGAAACCTCAAACATCCTGGGCGAGTCGTTGAAACGCGGACAGGTGACCGACGCCGAGCTGGCGACAGTCCAGAAGCGACGGGAGTTGCCGACGAAGGTCATTCAGGCGTTTCAGAGATTCATGCAAGAGCGCCTTGCCGCTCCGGCCTTGCAAGCGGGGAAGCCGTTTCGCGTTCCGCTGGCGCTACGAGTCATGCGCTCCATTCCCGGGCTTAGAAACCTCCCTGGCCGCATGATCGGGTACGGACTCCGGCGAGTCCGCGTCGAGCGCTGAACCGCATCCGGAGGGATGCGAACTCAACTTTCGACAGTTGTCGGAAGAAATAGCCTGCGCGCTCTTGCGACAATTGTCAGAGATCATTATCCTCAGGAACGAGGCCGGGAACCCATCCTCATCACTTCTCAACTGGTCCCCGGCGCCTTTTCCCGATCACGTCTTTTGGGGGAACCGACGATGAGTCAACTTGCTGATGTTCGTTCCGCGTCTGCTCCGTGGACGGGCGAGTCGCGGGGACTGGTCGACTGGGTGTGCACTAACAACCCGTTTTATGTGCTGAGCGCATTGCTGGTGTGCCTCGGGTTGCGCGTGTCCTTTGGGATGCAGTCGAACGCAGGCGAGACCTGGGCCCTGCTGACGGGGATGGCGGGGTACACGCTGCTGCTCGCCGTGACGGCGTGCCTTCTGGTCCGTTTCGTCGGCGTCTGGGACGACGTTCGGACCGTCCTTTTAATCGTGGTGCTGATGTTTCTCGCCACGTCCGTGACCTTTGACGAGGTCCTGGCACGGGATCCGACGAGGGGGATTGTCTGCTATTTCTCTGGGTTGGTGTTTGCCGTGGCGCTGAGCGAAGGCATTCTGCGGTCGATCGGGCTGAAGCTGCCGGCGTACTTCCGCGTTCCGTACTATCTGATTCTCACGCTGTTCTTTCTCTATCCCGTCGCGTTGACACCGCTGCTGAATCAACCCCACGGCGAGGCGCTCTCCTGGGCGCTCTTTGGTTTCTCGCCGGCAGCGGCTCTGGTGTTTCTGTCGCTGGTCCCGGCGATTCGCCAAGGACGCAGCTACGTACATGAAAACGGCAGTCCGTGGGGTTGGGCGTGGTATCCCTGGACGCTTTTCGGTTTGCTGGCATCGGCGGTCATGGCGCGTTCCGCGCTGCTTTGCTGGTCGATGCATCACCTGGCAAAGGGGGCGGCGGAGCCATACATCTTCGGACCCTACTTCCTGATTCCCTTTGCCCTCGCCCTTGGCGTGCTGATTTTGGAAATCGGTTTGGTTGAGCGACGACCGGGGGTGCTTCGCGTTGGGCTGTTCGTGCCGATAATCATGGTTGCGCTCGCTCTCATCGGCCATCGGCCCGAAGTGGTTTACCAGAGCTTTCTCGCGCGGTTCTGCGAGCGATTGGGAGGAAATCCCCTCTTCCTGACGCTGTTGGCTTCGGCCGGATTCTATGCCTATGCGGCCGCCCGCCGCGTTTCGTTCGCGGTCGAAGCCTTCTGCGGCGTATTGGTGGTGCTTGCGTTTGTACCGCCGGGCACGGTGGCGTCGAGCTGGATTGCCACACCGAGAGGATGGCCGATCCTGGTCGCGGCCGTAATCCAGTTCGCCACTGGCCTGCGTATGCACAGTTCGTGGCGCTGTCTACTGAGTGCGTTCGGGCTCGTGGCCGCACTGGGCATCGGGTTGGATGGCCTGGTCAACTCGCCTTATCGGCTTGTGATGACGTTCCATCTTATCCTTCTCGTATCGCTCATCGTGGGTGCCGTGTTTGATGACATGGTAGCGCACGCGCTCAGGAACCTCGGCTCGATTGTCGCGTTGATGGCGTGCCTGGCGGTGATCCGGCTTGGGCCGGGCATCTCGGAACGGCTCCCCGGGGAGGTGACCCTGTTTTATCCGCTTGCGATCTTAGCACTCCTGGCCGGCTACGGATATGGGTTGCGGCATCCTCTTACGCTTTGCTGCGCTGCGATCGGCGTGGGGTGCTGGCTCGTCGCCGGAGTTTGGAAGATCTACCTGTTAGTCCGAGTTCTCGTCTTGGGCTTGGATTACATCGTCGTCGGCATGGTTCTCTTTGCGCTCGCGGTCGCCACCAGTGCCGCAAAAGGAAAAACACTGAAAATTCGAGCCGGGTCTCGGGACGATGAGCTTTTCGAACCTCCGTTATGAGAGCGACCGTCAGAGCGAATCGATCTGTGTCCGCGACGCTTTGAATCGGGCGCACTCCGTGATGGATTCTGAGACGAGGTGAAAAACGCTACGATGGTCTTCATTTCCGGACGGATTCCTGCGGCAGGTCAGGAACACGGCCAATGAAGATCATCCCCGTGGAGGGTATGGGTCCGATTTACCAATTGGACTCGCGGCCCATCTTCCCGCCTCCGTCGCTCGCGAACGAAGCAGGGTTGCTCGCGGTCGGTGGCGACCTTTCGCTACCGCGGTTGCTCGAGGCGTACCGACACGGGATCTTCCCCTGGTACGAGCCTGGGGAGCCCATTCTCTGGTGGTCGCCGGATCCCCGGTTGATCCTCGATCCGGCGGAACTGCGCGTTTCTCGCAGCCTGCGCTCGGTCCTCCGGAAAGGAGAATTCGAGGTTCGCTTTGATACGGCCTGCACGCAGGTCATCCACGCGTGCGCGACGAGCCCTCGGCCGGATCAAAACGGGACGTGGATCGGCCGTGATATCGAGGCCGCCTACACGGCGCTTCATCACGCCGGTGTCTGTCACTCGGTCGAGGCGTGGTCGGGGGGAACTCTTGTGGGAGGTCTTTACGGCGTTTGCCTCGGAGGCTGCTTTTTCGGGGAGTCCATGTTTTCCGCGCGTTCCAACGCGTCAAAGGTGGCGCTGGTTCGATTGGCGGAACTTCTCCTCGCGCTGGGGATCGATGTGATCGATTGTCAGGTCGCGAGTGAGCATTTAATCAGCCTGGGGGCGAAGGAAATCGCACGCGCGGAATTCTTGGAGCGGATCTATCGAGCCCCTGCGCACTCGGTCGTTGCGGGGCGGTGGACCGATCTCGCGGCAGCCTTCGGCGGCACGGGAGGCTGAGACCACGGAACCAGGCTGGCCCGATGTTGGAGCGCCGATGATTGTTGCGATTGCCTCCTGAGCGATCACAGAATCTCGGTAATCGGCCGGCACTCGTCGAGGATCGGGATGGGTCTGCCGGCGAAGTCGGGGAAGGTGAGCGAGTGGTCGATACCGAGGACATGGTAGACCGTCGCCAGCAGGTCGGCGGGCGTTAGGGGCCGTTCGACGGGATACTCCGCACGCGCGTTGGTGGCCCCCACGATTTGCCCGGTCTTCAGTCCGCCGCCGGCGAGCAGCACGGAACACGCCGCGCCCCAGTGGTCGCGGCCGGGGATTGGAATGCCGGGCTGGCCGGTGTTAATCTTCGGAGTACGCCCGAACTCGCCCATCACAACGACCAGGACGCGGTCGAGCATACCGCGGACGTCGAGATCTTCGAGCAGTGCTCCCACGGCCTGGTCGACATGCGGCAGCTTATATCCATGGCCTTCCTTGATATTGGAGTGATCGTCCCAGTGCGGCATGTCGACGGTCACGAACGTCACACCCGCTTCGACCAGCCGGCGGGCCATGAGTGTGTAGCGCCCCCAGGGGCCGGTCCCGTAGCGGTCGGCGAGGCGGGGGTCTTCCTTATCGAGGTCGAAGGCATTGCGAGCTCGGCCGCTCAGGATCATGTCGACGGCCTCTAGCTGGTAGCGGTCGAGCGACTCCATCGTCCCGCTTCGGTCGAGATCGCGCCGGATCTTGTCGAATTGGGCGTTGAGATGAAGCCGGCTCTCGAACCGACCCGGCTGGGCCTGGGTCAGGTTTTCCAGGCAGCGCGGGCGTCCGATCTTGACCTTGGAGTTCGCTGGCAGGTATCGCACCTCGCGATCGACATCAAATGGATTATAGGCGGGTCCAAGATAGGCCGACCCCTGATAGCCAGGGAAGAGGTAAACACTTTGCGCCGAGGGGAGTCCGACATACGCGGGAAGCCCCGGTTGATTGGGTCCCCGCAGCTTCGCAGTGAACGAGCCGACGGACGGGAATTTCGGTGTGGGGCTCGCCGTCGTGGAACCGAAGCGGCCTGTCAGCATCCAGTGTGCGCCGGCGAAGTGGTCTCCGGTGTCGTGATGGACCGATCGGACGAACACCATCTTGTCGGCGTGGCGGGCGTGGTTCGGGAGCATGTCGGAGATGCGGATCCCAGGCACATTGGTCGCGATCGTGCCGTAGGGTCCCCGATATTCTGAGGGGGCGTCCGGCTTCGGGTCGTAAGTCTCCAGTTGGCTCGGACCGCCGTCGAGCCAAAGGAGAATCACCGCGGTATCTTTGCGCGCGGTGGCTCCTTGAGCGCGAAGACGGAGGATGTCGGGTAAGCCAAGTCCCGACAGCCCCAGAAACCCAGCCTTGAGCGCCGATCGGCGCGTCATGCCCTGGCAATTACGCGCCGGTACGCCCTCACGAATCTGGAGCATGCTTTCGTCTCCGCGCGAAGTCTCCGAGAACCGGATACCGACGATGCAATTCTATACCTTGTGTTTAACGAGTGTAAAGCAATTACGCGAGGAGGCGCGAGCGCCTATGGGTAGTCCCCGCCGTCTTGACCCCGGTCGCGTTCCGGGAACAATGGGGATCCGAATCCAGACCGCCATGCCGACACGGCGGACGAAGAACGTTTCGATGGAGAGCGTCCGATGAGTTCATCCCCGCGCTTCCGCGTCGCATTGACCGCCGATTTCTTCGGGCCCGACGGGAGCACGCGGTTTCCCGACCTCGGACTTTCGACGTTTGACGGTCATTCCCATGTGAGCTGGTCCCCATTTGCCGAGCACCGCGCCCGCATCGGAGCGGACCAAATCGGGAGTGCCCAAGGCGTGATCGTGCTCACCCCGGCGGTCACCGTCGAGTCGGTTTCGAGAAGTGATGACCTGCTCGCGATCGGTCGGTTTGGCGTCGGTTACGATGCTGTTGATGTGGCTGCCTGCACGGAGGCCGACGTCGTCGTCTTTATTACGGCGGGTGCAGTCGATCGATCGGTGGCGGAGGCCACGGTGGGATGGATGATCGCGTTATCGCATCACGCGCGAATCAAGGACAACCTCGTACGCACGGGCCAGTGGGATGAGCGCTCCCGGTACATGGGCCGGGAGCTGCGCGACCGTACGTTCGGCACGATCGGCCTGGGAGGGATCGGCCGGGCGACGGTGGGGCTGCTCCAGGGGTTCGGAATGAAGACCCCTCTCGCATTTGATCCTTACGTAACCCCACAGGTCGCCGAACAGGTTGGTGTCCGCCTGGTCTCACTCGCCGAGCTTCTCTCCGACTCCGATTTTGTCTCGATCCACTGCCCGCTCATGGAAGCGACCCGGGGACTGATCGGTGCGGCGGAGCTTGCCTTGATGAAACCCGACGCGTTTTTGATCAACACCGCACGAGGGGGCATCGTGGACGAGGATGCGCTTTTCGAGGCACTGTCGACTCGCCGAATCGCGGGCGCAGCGCTTGACTGTTTTGCCGAGGAGCCGGTGACCCAGCCGCACCCTTTCGGCACGCTCGAAAATGTGCTGCTTGCACCCCACAGCATCGCCTGGACCGAGGAATTGTTCCGCGATATTGGGCGGGCCGTTTGCCAGGGGATGGTCGACCTCTCCCTCGGGAAACGACCCAGCGGTGTCGTCAATCCGCAGGTCTTCGACCGTCCCAGCTTCTCAAGGAAGTGGGAGCGGCTGTTGAAATCGTAAGGCCGGGCGTCTGGCGCCCGAGACAGCGATTCCTCACGGCTTACTCGCCCGGTCCCACGGGAACGCGAGCGTTGGCGCATTCACGAACCGCTTCATGCCGATCTTGAGCTTCGTCCCCGCACCCGGTGCGAGCCAGACGTTGGCCGTCGGAGAATCGAGCGCGACGTTGCCGTCGCCGTTATCGATCGCCACAAACTGATGTTCCGCATAGGCTCCGGCCTGGAGGACCACGTTCCTACCTTCGAGCTGGTTCACGTTGACCAGATTGACGACGACGCCATCGCTGGTGATTTCCTCGACCAACGCCGCGACATCTTCGGGGATGCCCGCGCGTCGACGGACCGGGTCGAAATAGCGCAAGCGACAATGGAGCACCGAGGCCAGCCGCGTGATGTGCAGCCCACCCTCCATAAGGTGGATCAAAGCGGTGACGCTCGCGGGGTTGAACCGCATCGGATCGTCGGCGAGTCGGGTGTCCGGCGTCGTAGAATCGTCGCGCATCCCCGCGACCGCCTCGCGGACGCGGGAGAGTTCGGCCCGAAGCGCCCGGACCGGGTAACCAGGATCTTTCTTTTCCAGGTACGCTAGCCAGGGATTCGGGCCAAGTCGTTCCCGGTCTCGTAGTTTCATCGATAGGTAATAGAGCTCGAGTGCATTGTCGCGGTAGGGGCCCGGAGCGTAGCCGTACCAGCCGTCCTTGCCATACATTCGGGGAGTCATCATCCGGCCGTCGACCGTTTTGGCCTGCGCGTCGATCACGTCGGACTGCTTGCGCCAGGGTTCGAGGTAGCGGTCGTCGCCAGTGAGCAAGTAGGCGTTCATGAACCCGATGAATCCGCAAGGAACACGATTGCGGTCATTCAGGGCTCCGGTCTGTGGCACTCGGACCGTGAATCCCCAGCCGTAGGTGCCGCCGTACCACTTTCCGTCGCACGCCCCGCCGATCGTTCCATCGAGTCCTATGTTACTCGGGATGACGCCACCGTTGGCCTGCATCCGCTCGGCCCACGCATCGACGTACTCGAGCAGCCACTGGCGGTATTTCGAGTCGTGGGTCAGCATGTAGGCGTTGAGGGGCAGCGTCGTGGCAAGCAGGTTCAGGGGATGGTCGCCGACGATGTCGGTGTACTCCTCGAAGTGGGCGAGCATCTCGTCATAGCTGCGTTCACCGTGCCCGAGGTGGAACCGATCCTTGACTTCGATGGGATCGCCGGCCCAGTCGAGCGCCGTGGCCTTGCGCAGGAGCGGGCCTCGGCTGCCGTTGAAGAGACTCCGGATGATCTTGTGCTTGGGATCATAATTCGGTGCGCCCGGATCTTCATTCATATAGAATCCGGCGAACCGCTTGACCCGATGCGCGAAGTTCGCGTCGCGAGGGTCGGAGAGCCCCTGAAGGTTGAAGACAGCGAGGCCCTCGCCGTTGTGCTGCCAGTCGAACATGACCGGGAATTCTTTGAAGTACATGCCGTCGCGCGCGAACGGGACCTTCGTCGTCTTTGCGGCGGTGAACTGCCGGAGATGCCCCTCCCAGGCCCGTTTGTAGAGCGTAAGGATCCGGTCCGGAGCACCGAGCGCGTGCAGGTGCGGCCAGTCGTTGCAGCTTTCGATGGCGTCGTCCGGGCCATCGTCGCCACCCCAACGCTCCACGCACAGCAAGAATCCGCGCTCATCGAAGTAGCGCGCAAAAAACTCGTCACAAGCTGCGGTACTGGCCCGTATCAGTTCGCGCTCGAGGAGCGCCCACTCTGGAGGCGGCAGCGGGGTTGTCACGCGCAGCACGGTTTCCGCCCCCCTCGCCGGAATCGACAGAACGAGAAGGGCCAGCAGGTACGCGCAACGGTTCATAAGCACTTCCTCCCCCGACGAGCGAGTGGACTCTGAGTGTGGTCGTTTTTCTTGACACGGGCTCTTGTGTCCTGGAAACTTATGTGAACCCAAAGTGTACCTGGTTCAACGTCATTATTCGAGCGGTCAGCGAGCGAGTGCAATGCCTTGCTGGGGAGATAGGCGGTCTGGCGCGTATTGCGAAGTTGAATGTTCATCAAAAGCATTCTGAATTTTTGTCGACGCAGTTGACTTGGTATCTTCCGATGTTCTATCATAATCACATGGAATCCCCCTGAAGGGTCGTAGTCGTCGAGTCTGGACTTCGAATCCCTTTTGAAATCGATGAAGATCCGAATTCCTCTAGTCTAAGCCCGCAACGTCGTGGGTATTCACAAATAGCTCTCTTAGTCGTATCGAGTTCTCAGGCGCTTCCGGCTCGAGAGCCGTTCGTCTCTGATGACGAGGGAAGCACCCCTCGTCGAATAATCCCGATGTATTCGCAATGTTGCGTCATCGGGAACGCGTCGTAGCAGCCAGATTTCTGGCGGTGCGCCGTCGCCAATTACGAACTATAGTTTGAAATGACGACGTTTGACCGCCCCTCGTAACTCCAAACCGGGCTAAGTTTCTGGCGCGGCTCCGTAGGAATTGTGGGCCCGCCCAGGAACGTTTCTGTTTCTTGCCAAGCCCGTCGCCTTTTTCTCCTCTCCACTCGCGAAGCATCCGGTGGCAAAGCTGCCACCGTAAGGAGTTTACAACTTTGACGCGCCGCAACCTCCGTCGATCCTTCAGCGCCAAGGCCCAAGCACTGAGACCCGCACTCGAGAGTCTCGAAACTCGCTCGCTCCTCAGCCTGACGGCCAGTCCGTCGTTTGACCTGGGCCCCCTGGTGAGCAATACCACCCCTCCGAGCGGTGCGTTCACCCCCGCACAGATCCGTCAGGCCTACGGCTTTAACAACATTCAGTTCGGCACGGTTCAAGGGAACGGGACGGGTCAGACGATTGCCATTGTGGACGCCCAGGACGACCCGAACATCCAGAAAGACCTGAATACGTTCGATGCGCAGTTCGGGTTGCCGAACGTGACGATCACGAAGGTCAACCAGACCGGCGGAACGAGTTATCCAGCGACCGATTCGACGGGAGGCTGGGAGCTGGAAGAGGCGCTAGACGTCGAATGGGCTCACGCCATCGCGACGGGGGCGAAGATTCTGCTGGTTGAAGCGAGCTCGTCCAGTGACAACGATCTGCTGGCTGCCGTGGACTACGCTGCGGCACACGCCAACGTGGTGTCAATGAGCTGGGGTGGCGGCGAGTTCTCGGGTGAGAACGCGGGATGGGTCGAGGCGAATTTCATCAAGTCGGGCGTGGTGTTCGTCGCCTCCTCGGGCGACTCCGGCGCTCCGGCGTCGTGGCCGGCCGCGTCGCCGAATGTTCTCGGTGTCGGCGGGACGTCACTCACCCTGGGCGCCGGCAGTAGCTGGGGGAGCGAAAGCGGCTGGAGCGGCAGCGGGGGGGGGCCAAGTGCCTATGAGGCCCAGCCTTCGTACCAGTCCGGCGTGGTGACCCAGACGACGAAGCGGGCGACGCCGGACGTCGCTTACGACGCGAATCCCTCCACCGGGTTCGCCGTCTACGATTCGGACCCCTATAACGGCGTAAGCTACGGCTGGATTGATGTTGGCGGTACGAGCGCGGGCGCTCCGCAATGGTCGGCGCTGATGGCAATCGCAGACCAGGGCCGAGCACTCAGCGGCCAGCCCGCGATCAACGCTACGAGCCCGCAGGAAGCGGCGAAGATCCTCTATCAGAATGCCGGCACGGCCGATTTCCACGATGTTACGACTGGCACCAGTACGGGCCAGACTCATTACTCCGCCGGCGTCGGGTACGACTACGTCACGGGCATCGGCTCCCCGGTAGCCAACCTGGTCGTCCGGTCGCTCGACGGTGGAACGACCACCCCGCCGTCCACGCCTGACAGTCTGATGTTGAGTTCAGCGACATCGGTGACGGCTGGCAACGTCCTGAACGTCACGGTAACGGCTCAAAACGCATCTGGCAGCACCGACACGGGCTTCCTCGATACGGTCCAGTTCTCGAGCAGTGACCAGCAGGCCGGTCTGCCGTCGAGCTACACGTTCAATTCGACGGATCAGGGCTCGCATACGTTCGCGATCACGCTCAAGACGGCCGGGAGTCAGTCCGTCACGGTGACCGACACGAGCACGTCCGTGTCCGCGAAGCTGAGCGGGATCGCGGTCAGTCCGGCGGCCACGAGCACGTTCGTTCTCAGTGGTCTATCAACGAGCCAGACGGCCGGAGTCGCAGCCTCGTTCACCGTGACCGCGCGAGACCCGTATGGCAATGTCGCGACGGGTTACGCAGGTACCGTTCAGTTTAGCAGCAGCGATGGCCAGGCGACTCTGCCGGGGGCCTACACGTTTGGGTCGGGCAACCAGGGTGTCCACTCCTTCAATGTCACGTTCGGGACGGGCGGTTCGCAGTCGCTCACGGTCAGCGATTCGGTTGGCGGCTTTTCCGCGACACAATCGGGCATTTCGGTCGCTCCCCCCGCGCCACAGGGGCTCACCGCGCAGGCAACCTCGTCAAGCCAGATCACGCTGAGTTGGAATGCCGTCTCGGGTGCGACGAGCTACCAGGTTCAAAGGAGTGCGAACGGCAGCACAGGATGGTCGCAAATCAGCACCACAACCGGTAGCGTGCTGACGTACCAGGATACCGGCCTTTCGGCTGGCACAACGTATTACTATCGCGTAAGCGCGACCGCCGGTGGACTGACTTCGGGATTCAGCAGTACCGCCAGCGCCATGACCAGCGGTACCAGCAGCGGCGGTGGTACCGGCGGCGGGACTGGTTCCACGACGACCGATACGCTGTGGAGCACCTCGTACAAACCGATTGAGAACGGCTACAGCTACGGTTCCTACGAGCTTGGCGTCAAGTTCACCAGCAGCGTCGCGGGAACGGTGACGGGTGTGCGGTTCTATAAAGCATGGTACATGGGCGGCCTCACGCATGTGGGGCACCTGTGGTCCTCGACTGGAACGCTCCTGGCAACGGCCACGTTCACGGGCGAGACGAGCTCCGGCTGGCAGCAAGTCAATTTCGCCAAGGCTGTGACGATCTCTCCCAACACCGTTTACATCGTGTCGTTCTCGAGCGGCGGCGGCGATTTCGGGATCACCACCGGCTACTTCTCGAGAAGTGGATACACGAACGGTCCCCTTCAAGCGCTGTCGAATTCGACGTCCGGTGGTGACGGCGTGTATCAGTACAAGATGGGCGCATTCCCAACGGTCTCGAGTGGCGGCATGAACTTCTGGGTCGACGTCGCCTTCTCGCCGACCTCGTCGTTATCCAGCCTGCCCACCTCGGGACGAAGCGTGGCGACGAGCAGTCCTGTGACGCTCAGATCGAGCACGAAAGCCTCGGCGACAAGTGCCGGCACGGGGTCGACTTCAACTCCGGCCAAGAGCACGTTACCAACCGTCTCCGTGTCGAGTCGGTTTGCTGTACCCCAGGGCGTGACCTCGTCCGCCTTTAGCCGCAATTCCGGCTCAATCCTCGGTTCCTGAAAAAGAATGGCGGCGCACGGCCGTAAGGAAATCGCTCTCCAAGGATTGGCCGCGAGCGGGCCGTGCCGCCTCCACTTTGAGTTGTGTCTCAGGACCGCGGCTCAGTCCCGTCCGTCATGTTGCGATGGGCGCACACCGTCGTGATTCGTATCGATGTGGACGTGCGGTGCTCCCTGCGAGCCTCGAAGCTCGATCACGCGATCCGCCCGGGACTGCGTTAAGAGCGCCGTGAGGTCGACATTGAGTCCGCGCAGGGCCTCGAGGTGGTTCCGCTGCTGTGTGTCGCGGACGGCTTGGTTGCGCTCTCGGAGTTCTTCCGCGAGCTGCCGCTGCTCGCGCTCGAAAGCAAGCCGTGCCTCTCGGTCGCGCAGTTCGGCGGCCTGACGGGTCCGGGCGAGCTCGAGTTCGTGCTCGACCTCGGACGTCTGCTCGTGTCGGCGCTTGCCGGCTCGGAGCATCTGGCTATCGAGTTTGAAGTTCTCGAGCTCTTGCGCTTGCTGTTCCGTGGCGCGCTCGAGCTGGAGTTTGGTGCGTGCTTCGATCGCCTGATCGTGCATCTGCTGGAGCCGGTCCGGCGCACCATAGCCTCGGTAGACGACCTTGTTGATCCGGTAGCCGCACTGGGTCGCACGAACCAGGAGCTGGCGGTAGGTTTCGAGCTCATTGAGCTTGTCGGTGTTTCGCTTGAACGATTCAAAGTCGTGACGGCCCGTAAAATCAACGACGTCGCTCGTGGTCGCGTTGACGAAGTCGCCGATCGGGTCGTGCGTGGTTTCGAGCATCGTGGTGATATCGAGTAACTCGAAGAAGATCATCAGGCGAATGGTCAGGACCGCATCGTCCGCAGTCCGGACGTCGGGCACGTCGTGGTACATCTGGTCGGGCATCAGCCAGAGCTTCTGAAAGACCAGCCCACGGGGTTCTTTGCGAACCCCTTGGGAACCGCCTGACGACGAGTGCCAGGCGAACGTGTGCAACCACTCGCCGGGCCTGGGCATGAAGAGCGTCGGGCCGTACTCGATCCGACGCTGCACAGCACTGCTGCCCTCCTTGCTGCTGTAGACGACCACGGCCTCTTTCGCAGCGACCTGGAGTGCCTCTTCCCGCGTCACTTCCTGATGGATCCGTGGGTCAAACCAGACCTCCGAAGGACCGGCGAAATGTTCTTGCCGGCCGTCCCGGTAGCGCACGATCAGGTAATCACCCGGATGAGCGACGTAATGTTCCATTTTGAGGAACTGGTTCCGTCCGCGCCAGACGCGCTTCGGCCCGATAATGATGTGGAACGAGCCGTCCGGCCGGCGCATCAGGGCACGTTGACCTTCTTCGACCACATGCGTAAACATCCCGGAACCTCCCAGAGGACGGGTCGGATCGAGCCCTGTGCTGCGGGTTCTTGGTGAGAGCGATTGAGTTGTTGCTGGCCTGCCCGGCATGCCTCTCGATTCAAGGATTCCCACGCGGCGAAATACGTCGTCCGGCCGAGGGGCTGTCGTGTGAACCGGGGCCGACTGCGGTGGATCCGGCATGAAGACTTCGTCAACGTCGTAAAACTCCTGGAGCATCGAATCGACGGTCTCAGTTCGCGGTGCTCCGTAGACGTCGGCGATAAGTGTCCCGATTTCCTCTTGGCTTGCAGGAACGAGGCGTACCTTGCGCGCCATGACAAACGTGAGTTTGTCGCTCAGGGTGAGATCATCCGGAGTCTCACTCGCAATGATGACCGTCTCGCCGTGCACGGCAACCGCGACGGCCCGATTCTCGCGCGCAAGCGACTCGGGAATGAGCTCGGACACTTCAGGCGGAATGCGCTGACCGCGCCAGAGGGCACCGCGACGATTGGCCGCCATTTCTCGCGGACGCCCTGCACTGTCCTGGAGGGCGCCGCGAGTCTGGAGATAGCGATAACGCATCATTGAGCCTCGTCAGTCGCACGCTGATCGGAGACATGCCGGTGGATGCAGCGTGCGGTTTATGAGACGCGATCATCACTTGGACGCGCCGACGCACCGTTGCGTTCCCGCGCGATCAGCCGCGCCCGACGAACGGCATCTGGTTCGCCATCACCGTGAGGAACAGGACGTTCGCATCCAGCGACAGACTGGCCATGTAGACGACCGCGCGGGCGACGTTCTGCACGTCCATCGTCGGTTCTACGGCTTTTTCACCGCTCGGCTGGAGCACACCGTCCTTCATTCGAGCGGTCATCTCGGTCCCAGCGTTGCCGATGTCGATTTGCCCGCAATTGATGTCGTACTTGCGGCCGTCAAGCGACAGCGACTTGGTCAGGCCGGTGATTGCATGCTTCGTGGCCGTATACGGGGCAGAGTTGGGGCGGGGTGTGTGCGCGGAGATCGATCCGTTGTTGATAATACGGCCCCCACGTGGCACCTGCTCCTTCATGAGTCGAAACGCTGCCTGAGCGCAGAGGAATGCACCGGTGAGGTTGACATCGACGACCCGTTGCCATTGCTCAAAGGTCAGGTCCTCGACCGGTACGGGCGGTGCGCCGGTGCCAGCGTTGTTGAAGAGAACGTCGAGGCGGCCGAAGGTTTTGCGAGTGATCTCGAAAAGCGCATTAACGGATTCGGGCTTTCCCACGTCGGAGGGGACCGCGAGGGCGCGCGAGCCGAGTGGGCCGGCTTCTTCAATCGTTTGCGCGAGCGCCTCGGGACGACGCCCCGCCAGCGCGACCGAATACCCTTCCTTCAGCAGAGCGATCGCCGTCGCCCGACCGATCCCCGAACCCGCGCCCGTCACCATCGCGACCTTTCCGTTGCCCGGCATCATTCCCCCGTAATTGATTGAGGTAAGGGATCCTTTATTCGCGAACCCCGGTACGAATCGCCGTCCAGCGTACCGATTTCGAGGGTCGCCGGGAGCGCCGTCGATTCTCTGGATTAGCAATCGGAGTAGAACGATCAGCGCCTTCGCTGTTATTGTCTATCCGCAATCGAGGCGCCCCACATCCGGGCTCGTTGATTTCCCGACGGCGCAGGAATCGCGCGACGGGCCGCTTTGGTGCGTTAAGGTGCACACATGACTGTAAGCTACGAATCCGAACAGGCGATCGCCATCGAGGCCGTCCGGAGTGCCTCGGCACTATGTCGAGCGGTGCGGGCCGAGATCAGCCCCGAGTCGCTCTCGAAGCGCGATCAGAGTCCTGTGACCGTGGCCGATTTTGGTGCTCAGGCCTTGATTTGCCGCACCCTCGCGGAGGCATTCCCGGGTGACCCCGTCATCGCCGAAGAAGACTCCACAGCACTCCAGACGCCCGATAATGCCGCGATGCTTGACCGGGTGATCGAGCACGTTCGACGACTTATTCCAGACGCCGAGCGCCACGATGTTTTACGCTGGTTGGATCACGGCGGCGCACGCGGGTACAGCGATCGGTTCTGGACGCTCGACCCGATCGACGGCACGAAAGGGTTTCTCCGCGGCGGCCAGTACGCCGTCGCACTCGCGCTCATTGTCGGCGGACGCGTGGAAGTTGCTGCGTTGGCCTGCCCAAGTTTACCGTTCGTGCCACGATCTGATGGTCCCGTGGGTACGATCTTTTCCGCCATCCGAGGTCAAGGCACCCGAGCCCGGCCACTTGAGGAAGAGTCGCCCGTTCACGAGATCCGAGTCAGCGATCAGGACGACGCCGCCTCGGCGCGTTTCTGTGAGTCCGTTGAGTCTGGCCATAGCGCCCATGGCGAGTCGGCGGCGATCGCTGAACGGCTGGGGATCATCACACCGCCGGTTCGGCTGGACAGCCAGGCGAAGTACGCCGTCGTGGCACGAGGCGAGGCCGAGATTTACCTTCGGCTGCCGACCCGGGCCGATTATCGCGAAAAGATCTGGGACCACGCCGCGGGTGCCCTGATCGTCGAAGAGGCGGGAGGTGTCGTGACGGACGTGGCCGGGCGGCCGCTCGATTTTACGCACGGCAGCGAGCTTGCCGTAAACCGGGGCGTGATCGTGTCCAACGGCCGATTCCACGAGCGCGTTCTGAATGCGCTGGGCTGAGCGTCGATTCGAGCCATCGAAGGAAAAACGTGCGCGTGTTGTAAGAATCACGGCTCCTCCGCGTTAAGGAAGGAAGTCGGCTGCCACGAATCCGGAGTTGAAGTCGCGCCGGATGACGCCATCTTCGAGGTCCGTGTGGAAGGCGACGGTGTTCGTTGCAAGGCGACACGCGAGCAGCAGGAAGCGTGGGTGCTTTCGACGCTCTCGCGCGCCTTGGGCTACGCGGGCTCGTTGTTGCGTGATCGGGCCCTGGCGGAAGATGTCGTGCACGACTGCTACCTACGTCTGCTTCAAAAGGCTGAAGTTTACGACCTCGTCCGCGACGGTACGAAGCTCCTGTACAAGGCGATCACGAACGCCTGCATCGACCGCAATCAGCGCGAACGGATGATGTTGAGTCTCGACGGCAACGATTTCTGTGATTCCGAGCGGGGACTCGCGGTTGCGGACCCCAACGCGGAAGGCCCGCTACAGCATGTGGCTCAGCGCGAGCTCGAGGACCTGGTCAAAGCAAGCATGGCGCAACTGCCGGTGGGTCAACGGGCCGCATTGGAACTGAGCAGCCTGGGCTATTCGATGCAGGAGATTGCCGACGCCCTGGCGATTACCTCCAGCAACGCAGGCGTCCTGATCCATCGAGCGCGTGGGGCCTTGCGGAAGCACCTGGCGCAGTACCTGGAGTCTCCGAGCCATGAGTGATCGCTCGCCGCTCTCGGACTCTGCGCTCGACGCGCTGGTTCGCCGTACACTGGACGCCGAATCTGATGGGATCGATCCGCGACCGGTCTTCAATCGGCTTCAGCACTCGCTCTTTCCGTCCGACGTGCGCACTCCGGGCCGGTCTACGAAGCGGCTCCGCCTCCTGGCTCGTCCCTGGATTCTGGGAATCTCGGCCGCGGCTGCGAGTTTGCTGCTGGTGCTCCTCTGGCCGGGGCCGCCCCGCCCTGCTCTGGCGAAGGCCGAGGTCCTGGTCCGCGAGGCGAAGTCGGTGCACCGGCTACCGCTCGATCGTTGCTACCTGGTCGAGGTGCGGCGCGACTCGGCGCTCTTCGACGAGCTTTCACCGCTCACGTCCCAGGTGCGCCAGACGCGGCTCTGGACGCGTGGCGACCGCTTCTGGGTCGAATCGGTCGACTCGCGACAGCGCTGGGCCTGGGGACGCAACGAGCGGAACCGCTTCTGGATTGCCTTTGGTCCGCGGCGTGGTTTGTTGCTCGAACCTGATGAAATCCCCCGTTGGCTGAACCTCTACAGTGATCTCTACTGCATTCGCCTGGAAGCGCTGCTGGGCGATGTCTTGAGCGACTTCGACCTGGAGCGCGAATCGACCAACAGCGATTCTTTCTCCGCGACCGAGGCGGTGCGGGCGAAGTTGAAACCAGGCCATCGGCACCCGAGTATCCGCAGCGCGGTGATCGAAATCGATGCGGAGACACGCGTGGTTCGCAAGATGGTCACGGAGCGGAGCTGGAGAGGCCAGCCGTTCGCGACGGCGACTTATACCCTGGTGGAGTCGAATACCCTCGACGAGACCAAATATCAACCTGAGGGGCACCTCACTGCTCCTTACAAGCTTTATTCTCCGAACTTCGAGCCGGAGCGCCGTCGAGAACTGCTGACTCTCTGGCTCGGCCCGCGGGCCGCGTCCTGGATCAAGCTCCGGGGCGAAAAGTAACACCTCTTGATCAGACTTTCTTCAAGGTTTACCCGGCAGGAAAGGATGGCGACGATGCGCCTTGTCCCGTTGAGTCTCGGCCTGTTGTGCGTCGGCCTTGGCGTCTGCCTCGGCCAGGAGAACGCGGCGGAAAAACGCCAGCGTAACCCGGAACGGGCGTTTCAGATCGGCGACGCGGATCTCGACGGCCGTTTGAGCCGCGAAGAATATCGCGCACTCACAGCGTATGCACCGAGGCTCAAAGCTTCGCCTCAGATGGCAGAGCGCATTTTCACGAGGCTCGACACGAACCGCGATGGTTTCCTGACCCGGGCCGAGTATGCCAAGATCGTCGAGCTCCGACCGCTCATGCCGGGACCGAACGCGCCCTCCCCTGCCAAGAAAGCCCGCAAGGCCGCACCAACGGCAAAAGCAGACGCGCCGAACACTCCCGAGCAAGTCGCCTTCTTCGAGTCCAAAATCCGCCCTGCCCTCGTTGCAAAGTGTTACAAGTGCCACGCCGCCACGGCCGAGAAGATCAAGGGCGGCCTGGTACTCGACACGCGCGCTGGGATCCGAAAAGGGGGCGACACCGGCCCCGCCGTCGTGCCCGGCGATCTCAAGGAAAGCCTTTTGATCCAGGCAATCCGCCACACGGACGATGCGCTCAAGATGCCGCCGAAAGAGAAGCTCTCGGATGCAGTCATCGCCGACTTCGAGCGCTGGGTCAAGATGGGAGCACCCGACCCTCGCGACGGGAAGGCCGCCACCGTCAACAAGGACATCGACGTCGAGAAAGGGCGCCAGTTCTGGGCGTTCCAGCCGCCTCACAAGGCGACGCCCCCTGCCCCAAAGGACAAGACGTGGGCTCGTACCGACATCGATCGGTTTCTGCTCACTCGCGTGGAGGCGAAAGGTCTGAAGCCGGTCGACGACGCGGACAAACA
Source organism: Singulisphaera sp. (assembly GCA_027451445.1). Taxonomy (GTDB): domain Bacteria; phylum Planctomycetota; class Planctomycetia; order Isosphaerales; family Isosphaeraceae; genus DAIDJG01. Next base: position 25,885 of record DAIDJG010000117.1, on the reverse strand, counting down.
CACGCTGCTGCGACGGATCTACTTCGACCTGATCGGTCTGCCGCCGACGCCTGAGGAAATCGAAGCGTTCGTCGGCGATTCCTCGCCGACCGCGTTCGAGAATGTGGTCGATAAGCTCCTGGAGTCGCCTCGGTTCGGCGAGCGCTGGGGTCGGCACTGGCTGGACGTGGCGCGGTTTGGGGAGACCAGTGGTAAGCAGGTGAACTTCAATTATCCCCACGCCTGGCGTTACCGCGACTATGTGATCGCGGCGTTCAACGCGGACAAGCCTTATGACCGTTTCGTCAAGGAACAGATCGCGGGCGACCTGATGCCCGCGGCGTCGGACAAGCAGCGTGCCGAGCAGATTGTCGCGACCGGGTTCCTCGCGATCGGCCCCAAGTCGCACGTCGAACGCGACCCGCTCCAGTTCGAGCTGGACCTGGTGGACGAGCAAATCGATGCGACCTCGCAGGCCTTTCTCGGTTTGACCGTCGCATGTGCCCGCTGTCACGACCACAAACTCGATCCAATCGCACAACAGGACTACTACGCGTTTGCGGGGATCTTCCGAAGCACCGAAACGTGCTTTGGGACCATTCCCCTCATTCAGAATAACAACTCGAGTGTCCTAATACCGCTACCGAAGGACTCAGGTCAGCGTCCGGGCATGGAGCCGCTCTCGCCGGGTGCCCGCAAGGAGCTCCAGGCTCAGATCAACGACCTGCGCAAGACGCGCACGACGCTGCTGAAGGAAGGCAAGCTCCAGGGCAGTCCGCAAGGGAATTTCACAGGCGTTCGCCTGGCGACCTTGCTGGCCCGGCTCGACCTGTTCGAGGAGAACGGCACTCCCAAGAAGCTGGCCATGGGCGTACGCGAACGCTCGAAGCCGGAAGACAGCCCGCTGTACCAGCGCGGGGAGGTGGACAAACCGGAAGGGACCGTGCCCCGAGGCGTGGTACGCGTCGTCAGCAGGTCGGCCCCGCACATCAGCCAGGGCAGCGGCCGCCTGGAACTTGCCGACTGGCTGGCGTCGCGGGAGAACCCGCTCGTCGCGCGCGTCCTGGTCAACCGAGTCTGGCTCCATCTGTTCGGCCAAGGTCTCGTGCCCACTCCGGATAACTTTGGCGCCGCCGGGCAACCGCCGAGCCACCCCGAGTTGTTCGACCACCTGGCGGTTTCGTTCATGGACCAGAAATGGTCGGTGAAGTCTTTGATCCGTCAGCTCGTTCTCAGCCACGCGTACCAGCTTGGCAGCCGTTATGACGCGAAGGGCTTTGAAGCCGATCCTGACAACGTGCTCCTCTGGCGGATGACTCCGCGCCGGCTCGAAGGCGAAGCGTTGCGCGATGCGATGCTCGCGGTGAGCGGCCAGCTTGTGCTCTCGCCGCCCCCGGGTTCACCGGTGTCGCGCTTTGGCGAAGGCCCATCGCAGGTCCTTCAACGGGCCGGTGCCTTTGACGCGCGGCTGAACTGCCGCTCCGTCTTCCTCCCCGTGATTCGCAACAGCTATCTCGAATCACTCTCCCTGTTCGACTTCCCCGATCCGGGCATGATCGTCTCCGAGCGAGCCACCACTACGGTACCGGCTCAGGGGCTCTACTTGCTGAACAACCCATTCGTCATCCGCCAGTCGGAGCGCATCGCCGAGCAACTGCTTGCGAAGCCGGACGGTGATTCGACGCGGATCCTCCTGGCCTACGTCCGCATCGTCAACCGCCCGCCGAGCGACAGGGAACGCAAAGCTGTTGAGGGATTTCTTGCGTCTTACCCGTCCGCCGCGAGCGGTGAGTCATCTCGTTCGACGAAGGACGCCTGGACTGCATTTTGCCAGGCTCTGTTCGCGAGCGCGGACTTCCTTTATCGGAACTGACCTCGACCAATGCCCCCTTTTCACGGGAGAAATTCTCAGATGACCACGAATCCTCACGTTTCGTTGCTCTCCCGCCGGACCTTGCTGAGGGGAGCATCTTCGGGGTTCGGCTATCTCGCGTTTGCGGGCATGTCGACGTGGGCCGCGGAAAAATCCGGCGGACCGCTGGCCCCGCGCACCACGCACCTCCCGGCGCGTGCCAAACGGGTCATCTTCCTCTGCATGGAAGGCGGCCCGTCGCACGTCGATACCTTCGACCACAAGCCGAAGCTCGCGTCTGATGATGGTCAGGCCGTCGGCCGGGGGCGGGCTGCGGGTGCCAAGCTGCTGGGGTCGCCGTGGAAGTTCAGGCAATACGGCGAGAGCGGCGTGTGGGTCTCGGACCTTTTTCCCGAGGTCGGGCGGCATGCCGACAAGCTTTGCGTCGTCAACAGCATGCACACCGATATCCCCGCCCACCCGCAAGCCTTCGTCCAGATGCACACGGGGATCTTTCAGTTCCCTCGCCCATCACTGGGAGCCTGGACGCTGTACGGCCTCGGGACAGAAAACGACAACTTGCCGGGATTCGTCACACTGTGTCCCCCCGTCAACAACGGCGGGCCGGCAAACTACGGCAGTGCGTTCTTGCCGGCGATCTATCAGGGGACGCGCGTTGGGTATAACAACATGCCCGTCGCCAACGCGGTGGTCAGCAACCTGCGCAACCCAAAACAGTCGGTCTCGGCCCAGCGCGCTCAGCTCGATTTCGTGCAGGAGCTGAATCACCAGGCACTGGAGCGTGACCAGGTGAACCCTGCGGTTGAAGGCGTGATCGAGTCGTACGAGCTGGCCTTCCGTATGCAGGGAGAGCTGCCCAAGGTCATGGACCTGAAGGGCGAGTCGGAAGCGACGAAGCAATTGTACGGGATCGACGAATCGGAAACCGACGACTTCGGCCGTCAGTGTCTCCTGGCGCGACGGTTCGTCGAGGCGGGCGTGCGGTTCGTCGAGGTCTGCCACGGTGGCTGGGACCAACACCGCAACTTGAAGGAAGACCACGCCAAGCATGCCCTGGCCGTCGACAAGCCGATTGCCGGTCTGCTTTCCGACTTGAAAACGCGCGGATTGCTTGACGACACGCTCGTGATCTGGGGCGGCGAATTCGGCCGGACGCCTTATGGACAGTTTGGCAACGGCCGCGATCACAATAACAAAGGTTACTCGATCTGGATGGCGGGCGGCGGCGTGAAGGGTGGCCTGACGTACGGACGTACGGACGACTACGGTGCCGAAGCCGTCGAGAACCCCGTCCACGTGCACGACTGGCACGCGACCATCCTGCACCTTCTCGGCCTGGACCACGAGCGCCTCACCTTCCGCTACGCAGGGCGCGACATACGGCTGACGGACGTGAAAGGCAAGGTCGTCAAAGGCATCCTGGCGTAGCCTCGCTCCGCGCGAATCCGGGTCGCTGGAACACACGAAACGGCGCTCGGTTACGAGAAGCACGGGCCTGTCCCAAGAAAAGTGGGACAGGGGGCAGTAGTCCATCGCACATTACCGCTGGGTATCGTATGACTAGTGCCCTGGAGGGTGTCCCTCCAGGGACAAGTGGAGCGGGCTTCGGGTTGTTCCGCCTCCCTGGGTTCGAGACAAATCGCGTGACGGGTTTCCCGCGACCTCGTTCCAGCCGGTTCCCGATGTCACGTTCACCGCATGAGTGGTCGTGCAGGGTGTAGCGTGCATTCACCCATGTTTCGAGAATGAGGAGTGTGGAGATGATTCGGCACATCGGAAGGATCGTCGTGGCGTTCAGCGCCCTCGCACTGATGGCCTCCCCGGCCTGGGCTCAAGCTCGCAAAGGTGGCGGTTTCGGCATGGGCGGCGGCGCGGCGGGTTTGCTGATGGCCCCCAATGTCCAGAAAGATCTGAAGCTCTCCGACGAACAGATCGGCAAGATCCGTGACACCCTCGCCGAAATCCGGGAAAAGCACGCCGACGAGTTCACTGCGGCCCGCGAAGCGTCACCTGAGGAACGGCCAGCCAAGCAGGCGGCGTTGGCCAAGGTGGTGAATGATGAGGTCAAGAAATCGCTCGCGCTCTCGGAAGAACAGTCAAAGCGCTTTGAACAAATCGGTTTGCAGGCGCGTGGCCTCCAGGCCTTCGCTGATCCGGCCATCCAGGCGAAGCTGAAGCTGACAGACGATCAGAAGTCGAAGATCCGCGAGATCGCTGCGGCCAACCGGCCGGGAGGTGGCGGTGGCTTCGCCAACCTCAGCGACGAAGAGAAAACTGCGTTCTTCCGCAAGATGGCCGAGGCGAGGAAGGAGAACATGGAGAAAGCCCTCGCCGTACTGACCGACGATCAGAGGAAGGAATGGAAGGCAATGACCGGCGACACGATTGAGCTGCAGTTCGGCGGCGGACGGCGACCGAATAATTGAGCCGCGTTTCTCACGTTCGAAGCGTAATTCACGTTGCGACGCTGCAACTCGGGGAGGACTGGTCCACGACCGGTCCTCCCTGTTTTTCTTGATGGAGACCGGGAAATCACGCCGTCTGCGAGTTGTTTGCTCCAGCGAATCTTCGGATGATGGGCGCGGTCGCCTTCGCCTTGCCCCAAACGTGTGAACCAACGGGAGCCTCACCACGCCGATGGTGCGCTTCATGTGGAGGGTGTCCTCACGGCGGCGATGAAGACCTTGCTCAAGCGAACCGCGCTGTCCCGTTCCTGACCAGAGAGAGAATCGTCTCATGGCTCGCCCGTCCCGTCGCACTTTCCTGAAGCTGCCGCCGCTCGGCCTTTCCCTCTTCTCGCTCGCGTCGACGGGCAAGCTCCGCGCCGCCGAGCCGGTGCCACGACGACGCTCCGACCCGCCCGTGATCCATTCTTCGTGGGACGACCTGCTCGACGGCGTCACGTCGTTGACGGACTGGTCGGCGCGCAGAGCGGTCTTGAAAACGCGTTACCTGGAACTGCTCCGCGACGACCGCAAGCCGGAGAAACCAGCGCTTAATGTGGAGGTCCATGAGACGACCGAAGTTGAGGGTCAGTATCGTCGCCTTTCGGTGAGCTACAGCGTCGAGGCCGACGAGCGCGCTCATGCCTACGTCGGCATTCCGCTCCACCTGGACGGAAAGGTCCCTGCCATCGTCGCGCTTCACGGCACCCACAAGGACGGCATGCGGATGACCGCGGGCCTCGTCGACAACCCGGACAACGCCTACCTCGACCATCTTTGCCGGCGAGGGTTCGTGGTGATTGCGCCGGAACATTTTGTATCCGGTCAGCGCATCCCTCCCGAGGGTTCCTACGAGACTGGCCGCTTCTACAAGAAACACCCGGAGTGGAACGCGGTCGGCAAGTTTACCTACGAGCACGCCATCGCGATCGATGTTCTGGAAACGCTGCCGGAAGTCGACACCACCAAGATTGGCGCCATGGGGCATTCACTGGGCGGACACGGGACGTTCTTTCTCGCCGCCTATGACGAGCGAGTGAAAGCGGCGGCTTCCAACTGTTCCGCGTCGTTCTTCCGGCACAACAAGGGCGTCGAGCACTGGGCTCGCGACCACTGGTACGTCTATTTCAAGCAGATCCGTGCCGGACTGCTTGCGGGTGACCTCCCGCCGATCGACTTCCACGAAATCATCGCTCTGATCGCGCCGCGGGCCTTCCTCGATGTTTCTGCCCTTAACGATGGCGATCCGCTCACGCAACGGCAGCGCGTGCTCATGCTCATGAAGATCGCGGACGTTTACCAACTCGCGGGGAAGCCGGAAAACTTCAGCTTCTACGTTCACGGGCGCGGTCATTCCGTCCCGCATGAGTCGCGCGCGTTGATGTACGCGTTTCTCGAGGCGCACCTCAAACCGGCATCAGCGACGCGCACACACCCAGTGAAGGGGTAAGCCGCGTGTGCTTGCACGACCTACAGGCATCAAGGTTGCACCGTCCCCCTTTTTGCAATGTCTTCATAAACTTTCACGGCACTGCGAAGCTCCTCGACCGCCCCGCTCGGAAGAACGTCACGGTTCCGGTCCACCTCGCTCCGAGCACGCGCGATCAGCCAATCGATTTCGTCTCGGCGCGGCCGATTGGGTCGCCCATCGACGGTGAAATGCCAGGGGGCTGTGTGCGCAAATCGGGTCCGACCGCCCGGTCGATCCTCCCAGCAGCGGAGGGCGACCCAGGCACTGTCCTGCAACGGAAGATCCAAGGTCTCGTCCAACGCGGTACGATACGCGCCCTCCTGCGTGCGCTCATTGCGGGGCTTGAGACTCATTACGACGCGGCCGTCCGCAATGCACTCGATCGCACGCAGGGGCTGCTCACTCACGGCCTGCCCTGTCACGCGGATGCGGCGCGAACGTTCCTTTCGGAGGCCGTCAACCTTGAATGTGAACCCTGGTGCTTCCTGATCGACCCGTACGAGAAGCATCGGCCCGGTGGTTACAAAGCATCGGCCCGCGCTGAGTCCGCGCATCCACGATTCGAATCCGAAGGGTTTCTCGACCTCCACATAAACGCGGCTGAACCCCAGAGGTACGGGGTGAATGCCATTGGCCGTGCCCGCTGCGGGCCTCAGTTTAAACCCGCAATTCAGCAGGGCGTAGTACGTCTGAAAACCATAGAGCGTCCAGCTCAGCTCATCGTCCGTCCCTCGCCCGTTCAAGTTCATCCACGATGGGGCGGGCTCCGCCCACCCATGGATCCCGTACTCGGACTGCCAATGGTGATTATTGGCGAGCTCGAACAGGTCGACGTTGAGCAACGGGACGATCGCAATCGACCAGGGCCAGTTGTGCTTCTCGAGGTCGATCAGCGCGCCTTCTTGGCGCGCTTGTTTGGCGACCGCACTCAAGGGGAGAACCGGAATATCGAACTGCTTGCGGTGGTTCACAATCAAGAACGCGCCCAGAGTGTGCGGTTTCTCGCCAACGCTGAAGATCTCGTACTCCGTGTTCCGTGCAAACCAGATGTGCGTCGGGTCGACGGCAACCGGGTCGACGGTGAAGTCGCCGCGAAAGGACTGCTTACTCGCTTTCGGCGTCACGGCAGAGTTCGTCGTCCAGTCCGTCATCGGCAGGGCGACGTTGACATCCTCGGCAACGATCACGTTGGGCAGATCGGCCGGGTTGCGATGCGTGTGCGTGTCGCCCGAATACCATCCCAGCGCGACCATATCGATCCAACGGCGCAGGGGAATGGTCAGCTTCAGCGACGGGCTCGCCGGTTCTTCACCCCTCACTCTGGCATCGGGAATCTCCAGTGTTTTCGATTCCGGGAAGTACTCTTTCCCACGTTCCGCGACCAACGTGTAACGACCCGGTGGCAACTCGACGCGGAACGGGTGGGCCGAGAGCGTCGTGTGCATATCGAGAGATTGAGGGCTCCTTCCGTTGCGCCTTTCGTAACGGATGGCCGAGCCCTCGGCCTCAGCCGCGGATTTCGGGAAGTACCACTGACCATCCGAGCTTTGAATCGTAATCCGGGCCGCCACGGGCTTTCCCGTGCTGGCATCCGTGATCACTCCCTCGACGACCGTGTCAGCCGACGACGTCGCTCCCGATAGTACAAACACCAACGTTGAGAGGAGCGCCAGCCTCAAGAGTTCCATGTACATCACTCGGTCTTTTCTGCAAAGGTCTCGATAGGGAAGGTGTTCAGTCAGGGCTTGACGTTATCCCGCTCTTTGTCCTTTTCCTTCGCCTTCTCGGTCTCCTCCTCCAGATAACGCTCCAGCGGCGGGCGTCTGAGATGTGCGCCGACGGCCTGCTGATAGGCACATGCGACAGCCAGCAGAGTGGTCTCGTCGAAGAGGCGGCCCGTGAACGTGATCGACCCGGGCATCTCGCGGCCGTCGCGCTCCCGGAAATTCTGGGGGAAGACGACGGTTGGGTGACCCGTCAGATTGGTAAGCGACAGGTCATCACCACCGACGTAGAGGTCCACTTTCTCCATCACGCGCGCCATCGACCGCATCAGGAGCGTTCGCACGCGAGCGGCACGCAGATACTCAACGGCGGGCACGAACTGGCCCAGGCGAAACGAGTCGGGCCATGAGTTCAGCCCCTCGGTAACATGCTTGCGCGTCAGCTCGTCAAACGCGGCAGCGGCCTCGGTGCCGAGCATGAGCGTCACTGAGCTCACGGGATACTCGTCCGGCAGAATGATTGGCACGAGCTCAACGCCGAAGCCCTGGAGCACTTTCAATTCCGCCCGCTGATCGACCGGCCGATCCTTCCGCTCGAAGTACCCGACGCGCACGCCGCGTAGCTCGCGGCGAGGCGGCCAGGCGAACGCGTGGTCCTCCGCCGCCGGGTCGAGACCATCGAAGCCGTGGATGGCGTCAAAAACGAGCGCACAGTCTTCCAGCGAGCGCGCGATCGGGCCGAGCTTGTCCATGGACCACGACAACGACATGCAACCGTGACGGCTCACGCGGCCAAACGTCGGCCGTAGGCCGGACGCCCCGCACGCCCGGCAGGGCGAGACGATACTCCCGAGCGTTTCGCTCCCAATCGCAAAGCCCACCAAGCCGGCGGCCACAGCCGACGCTGAACCCGCCGAGGAGCCACTTGACCCGCGACGAGGATCCCAGGGACTCCGCGTCATCCCGCCAAACCACACGTCGCCCTGCGCTAACGCACCAAGGGTCAGCTTGGCCACGAGAACAGCGCCCGCCTCCTCGAGCCGGCTGGCCACGGTGGCCTTCTCATCGATGATGCGATCCTTGAATTGCGGAACCCCCCAAGTGGTCGGGTAGCCAGGGTACGCAATTAGGTCTTTTGCGCCCCAGGGGATGCCGTGCAGCGGACCTCGGTAACGTCCGGCGGCAATCTCGGTGTCGGCCTGGCCGGCTTGCTTCAAAGCCAGTTCTTCGGTCAGCGTGACCACGCACTTCAGCAAGGGATCAAATCGGCGCAAGCGGGCGAGGTACAGCTTGGTCAGCTCCGTCGAGCTGAGCTTCCGCGTTCGGATCAAGGCCGATAACTCGGTTACCGGCAAGAACGCCAGCTCCCCGTCCGAGGCCGGCCGTTCCGGTGGCCGCGACTCGGTCGGCATGGCCTGGTTGCGCCGAACGCCCTCGTCGGGGCGCACTCCTGGCGCCGGCACGAACGACACGGCGGGCGGCACCTCGTAGCCGACGTCGACCTTCCGTAACGCTTCAAAATCGGTCAAGCGGTGCTGGAGCGAGCGCGCGGTCGCCTCGCGTTCGGCTTCCGTCAGGTCCAATCCGGCGATCCATTCCGCGTCTTTGATCATGGCGGCGGTGACCTTGCCAGCCTCGGCGGCCCGAAGCGCCAGGGCACGTTGAAACGAGGCCGTACCGACTCCGAGCCCTGCTAAGATCTTAAGGGCCGTGCGCCGGCATAGCGCCGGGGCTTGCTCGCCGATCATGCTTTCGTCACACACTTCGTTTGCGTTTCTCATGGCGTCGTTCATCCCGTAGCCAAGGTCTGCGACCGAGGCCCTATCCTCCCTCATGTTCGGCTGGCAATCGAGAGACGACTTCCCGATCTTTCCATTTCCCAGACGGTCAATTGACAATCGACTTGGCGAGACAGGAAACTCGTCGAGAACGATGACGACCAAACTCTGCGAACCGGGGTCGAGTCAACGATGAAGCTTGCAACTTGGGTTCTCTTGGCGGGCGGATTGGTTCTGATTACGCACGCCGTACGCGCTGAGGATGGCGCCGGGGAGCGTTGGTGGTCACACGTGCGGTACCTGGCGGACGATCAACTCGAGGGGCGAGAGACCGGGAGCGAAGGGCATCGCAAGGCCGCCGCTTACGTGGCCGCCGAATTCGCCAAGGCAGGACTCGAGCCTGCGGGTACACAAGGTTTTTTCCAACCCGTTCCCTTCAGGACCAAGACGATCGACGAAGCACACACGCACCTCTCGCTCGAGCGAGCGGGGGGAACCGAGACCTTGACGCTCGGCGAAGACGCGATCGTTTCGCTTCGCGTGGATCCCGCGGCATCCGTTTCCGCGGGACAGGTGTTCGCAGGTTACGGGTTGTCGATTCCTGAGGCGGGATACGACGATTTCCAGGGCCTGGATGTCCGTGGCAAGGTTGTCGTCTACCTGTCCGGGCCACCCCCTTCGGTACCTGGCCCTCTCGCCGCGCACATGCAGTCGGCTCGGGAGCGCACAGCGGTTCTGAATCGCTTGGGAGCGATCGGGCTGGCCGCCATTCCCAATCCCAAGCATATGGACATCCCCTGGGAGCGCGTGGCGCTCAATCGGCTCCTGCCGGCGATGAGCCTTGCGGACCCAACGCTCGACGATGGGCAGGGGCAACAGATCGCGATCACGATCAATCCGGCCCGAGCGGACAAGTGGTTTGCGTCGTCGGGTCATGACTTTCGCGAGGTGCTCGAAGCCGACGACGCAGGCAAGCCCCTGCCCCATTTTACGCTAACACCGACGTTGCACACGAAGGTCTCGGTCGCTCGTACCGACGTGCAATCGCAAAACGTCGCGGCGGTGCTTCGCGGCACCGACCCCGCGCTCAAGGACGAGTACGTTGTCCTGACCGCACATCTCGATCACCTCGGCGTGGGCAAGCCGATTAACGGCGATCCGATCTACAACGGGGCGATGGACAACGCCGCGGGTGTAGCGACGCTCCTCGACGTCGCAGCTAGCCTCAAGGAGGCAAAGATCAGGCTGCGGCGATCGGTCCTCTTCGTCGCGGTGACGGGCGAGGAGAAGGGCTTGCTCGGCTCTCGGTTCTTTGCAACCTTTCCCACGGTCGAGCCCAAGAAGATCGTGGCGAACCTCAACGTCGATATGTTCCTGCCCCTTTTCCCGCTCAAAAAGCTGGCAGTCTTTGGACTCGTCGAGTCCGACCTCGGCGCAGACGCAGTGGCGTCCGCGAAGGTTGTCGGAGTGACGGCGGTCGCCGACCCGGAACCGAAGCGCAACCTCTTCATCCGTAGCGATCAGTACAGTTTCATCCGCCAGGGGGTCCCGGCGCTGGCGTTCAAGGTCGGGTTTGACGCCGGCTCACCCGAGGAGAAGATTGCCAAAGCATGGCTCAAGGAGTGTTACCACGCCCCCTCGGACGATCTGAATCAGCCGGTCGACAAACCAGCGGCGGCAGCCTTCAATGCGCTGATCGCCAACCTTGTTGAACGAGTCGCGAACCGCGAGTCGCGGCCGCGCTGGAATGAGAGCTCGTTCTTCAAGCGGTTCGCGAAGTAAGCGGTCGGTTCCATTCGCGGTTTGTTGCATGACATCGCACCGGACCCATGATTTGAGGCCAGTTCCGTGATTCGCATCGCCGTGTTCGTTATTTACGCATGTGCGTTCGCAGTTGTTGCGGCTCGAGCCGGAGAGCTGCCGAAGGCCGATCCTGGCGAGGTTGGGCTCACTGCCAGAAAGCTTGTTGAACTCAAGCCAGCGCTTCAGAAGCTCGTCGACGAAGAAAAGACCGTGGGAGGCGTGGCTTTGGTGGCTCGCCGAGGCAAGGTGGCCTTTGTGGACACGTTCGGCTACAGGGATGCGGCAGCCCAGACCCCAACGACCGAAGACACAATCTTCGCGATCGCTTCGATGACGAAGCCGGTAACGGCCGTGGCGGCCATGATGCTCGTCGAAGAGGGCAAACTCGGTCTTGACGACCCCGTCAGCAAATACCTTCCCCAATTGAAGGAACTGAGGGTGCTGGGGGACGCCAAGGACGACACCGATGCAGTGACGGCAACCGTGCCGTCGAACCGGCAGATCACGGTGCGCGACTTGTTGACACACACGTCAGGCATCGCTTATGGCGGTCTGCTCGCAGCCGACACTCGACTGGCAAAGCTCTACGCGAAAGCGGGCATTCAGATGTCGGGCTTCAATTCGATCGCTGACGAAGTCGGCAGGCTTGCTACCGTTCCTCTATTGCACCAGCCGGGCGAAGGCTGGACGTACGGGATGAGCCACGACGTACTCGGCGGCGTGATCGAGGTCGTTTCGGGGCGGAACCTCGATACCTACATGCGCGAGCGTATCTTTGCGCCGCTCGACATGTACGACACCGGTTTTCTCGTTCCCGAGGGGAAACGAGATCGCGTCGCGACCATCTATCGCCACACTCTATTCGGCAAACTCGTACCATTACCGAAGAAATTCGGTTCCGCCACCTACTTCTCCGGAGGCGGTGGGCTGTTTTCAACCGCAAGGGACTACGCTCGGTTTGCGCAGATGTTGTTGAATGGCGGACGTTTGGACGGCGCGCGAATCTTGAAACCCGAGACGCTAGCGCTCATGACGACCAATCAAATCGGCGCACACCGTGCCCTTACCGTGTTCAAGTATGGTTTGGGATTTGGACTCGAAATGATTCAGCGACCGGACAGCAAACCCGAGATAAGTCGTTATTTCTGGGGTGGTCTTTATTCCACCTATTTCTGGGTCGACCCCGAACATGAGGTGGTGGCGATTGTATTGACGCAAATCCTGCCCACGAACTCGAGCGGTGCAGAGCGCGTGTTTCGCCGGATCGTGGACGCAGCCATCGAGAAGTAGGATGCCGTCTCGGACGTTGGAGGGGCGAAAACGGTCGCCCGGCGAGGTTGAGATACGCGCCGTTTTGATGGGGCGAAACCGGCGAGCGGTCGGCGGGGTATCCTCAACATGGAATGTGGTGCGTTGGCTCCGTACGAGGTTTCTACCTGAGATGACGACACGAAGAACGTCTGCTTCCGGGTTCGTGACCCTGCTTGGACTTACGACAGCCACATTCTGCGCTGCGGTCTCTGGCTCAGCATGGGCGGGTGACGCGGCGAACGCTCCCGGAGGACCGGCACGGTCCGTGACGTTCAACAAGGACATTGCACCACTCGTCTTCGAGCACTGTGCATCCTGCCACAGGCCCGGCGAGGTGGCGCCGTTCTCGCTGCTCGGATACCGTGACGTGAGCAAGCGAGCCGAGTTGGTGCGAACTGTGACGTCTGAGCGTGCTATGCCTCCGTGGAAGGCCGATTCGCAGTCGGCGCACTTTGCCGATGAACGGCGGTTGAGCGACGCGCAGATTGATCTGATCGCCCAATGGGTTAAAGCCGGTGCTCCCGAAGGAGAACCTGGTGATCTCCCGCCCACGCCGAAGTTCACGGAAGGCTGGCAACGCGGCGAACCAGATCTGGTCGTAACGATGGCCGAACCGTACACGCTGGTCGCTCAAGGCGCCGATGAATATCGTTGCTTCGTCCTCCCCGTGGAAGTTCCGTCCGGGAAATACATCAAGGCTATCGAGTATCGCCCGGGAAACCGGCGCATCGTTCATCACGCCGTACTGGCGACGTTGCCGCAGCGGGCCGCCCAGGCCAAGCTCGACGAGGGGGACGGCAAGAGTTTCCGGAGCGGACTGGCCCCTCCCGGTCAACTCCTACCTGGGCGGTTGGCCTTTTGGACGCCTGGCATGGTTTCCAAGCCTCTGCCCGACGGTTTCGCCGCGCACTGGAGCAATGACAACAGCCTGATCTTGCAACTCCACCTCCACCCGAGCGGAAAGCCGGAAACGGAGCAGTCGTCGATCGGCTTCTACTTCACGGATGAAAAGCCGCGCGGACGGCTGAGGTTGATCGTCATGTCAAACAATAAGATCGACATCCCACCCGGCGAGGCCGATTTTGAGGTCACGAAATCGTTGACCCTGCCCAACGAAGTGGATCTCTACGGCGTGTTCCCGCACATGCACCTGCTTGGTCGAACGATGCGCGTGACGGCAACACTACCGGATGGGACGACCCAACCCCTGATCTCGATTGGGGACTGGAACTTCAACTGGCAGCATTACTATCAGTATGCAAGCCCGCTGCATCTTCCCGCCGGCACTCGACTGGACGGGCGCTGGACGTACGATAACAGCGAGGGCAACCCCGCCAATCCGAGCCAACCCCCGAAACGCGTGACCTACGGTGAACAGACCGTCAACGAAATGGCGATCATGACGCTCGACGTGATCCCGACCGGTACTGGAGGGAAGTCACCAGCAGCAGAGTTGATGTCCAAGCCGGAGAATCTCGCGCGTCTTGCGGAGTCAGTCATGCGCAGGGCGGATAAGAACGGTGACGGCACGGTCGATGTTGATGAAGCCGTCGCTCTTGCCGGCGGATCGGAAACGCGGGAAGAGATCCAGAGACGGGTCACGCGGTTCGACCGTGATCGCGATGAAAGGCTCGACCTCAAAGAGCTCACCGAAGCCGTGAAGGCGCTCGCCAAGGAGCGGGCGCAACAGTAACGTCGGGGCGCTAACGGAGAGTCGCCTCGCGCTCCGCGAAAGTGCGCGCACTCGCGGAGCCGAAGGTAAAAACGTGATCGCAGAAAGTCACCGGAGAGTACACGGCTCGGCGTCTTACTCCTGGTGGCTACGTGCCAGGATCCGCCGCGCTTTGCGCAACGTCTCTTCGAACTCCGGCAGTCCTCCAGCCGTCTTGATCTCGAAGATCATCTCGTCGAGGGTGGCTTCGAGTTTGGTGAGCAGCGAGGTGTGACCCCGTAGCGCGGCCGGGCGCGGCGCGCTGCCGTTCGCGTGAGCGGGGGGGCGGCCAACCGGTCGTTTGACGGGGATCGCGGACGTCGGGCTCGGTGTGGTTGGCCGAGGCTGGGAGAAACCGTTCGGCTTCCGGCCCGGGCGAATGTTTCGCGTTAGCCCCATGGCCGATCGCATCTTTTGAACCAATGTACCGCTGATCGAACCTCGATTGCCGGCAGCGGTCCATTCCTGGTTGACGAGCTTTGGGTTGGCCTCGTTGTTCTTCGCGAGTACAGCCTTCACGAACGCGGTTTTCCCCTGATCTCGCTTTGACGCCATGGGTGGTGCCTCCATCGTGGTTGGCGCTGGTAGATTGTTGCCCTCCGTTGCTATCGGTTCGGTGCTCCTCGCCCTTAGTGTTGCCACAAACGACAACGCACCGTCAATAGACGAATTACGACACTGATGCCGTATCGCACTATCGTAGCGCATCACCGAGACGGTTTTTGGCAGCAACGGTGGCGCGTGATCGTCGAAACGTCCGATATCGCGCCTGATCAAACCCGGATGCCGGCTTTTGGTCTCGCATTACGGACGATCGATTTGTAGGCTGATTTCAGGTTGTGAGACGTGCTGCCAGTGTGAGAATGGCCAAAGTGAATGCGTAACGCTCTATAGCCTTAGGCGAATGAGCGGGGTTATCTATGAACAACGTTGGCTCATCGAAATGGCGCCCATTCACCGAGTAAGCCTTATCACGTGAACAGCCCTATGGATCGAACGATCGCGAAAGGCGGACCCATGAGTATCGCAAGCCGATTTCTGCGCCGAGATCCGGCCGAAGTTGAACCCTGGGCGGAAACCTGCGGCCAGATTCGGCCGCTGGTTGAAGAGAAGGACGGCGCGGCGGGTGAGGTGCACCACGTCACCATCGAGAACGCCAAGCTTCACTACCACGCCCAGACCGACGAATTCTACTACGTCATCGATGGGCAAGGCACGATGGTGCTCGACGACGAGGAGATCGAACTGCATCAAGGGGTCGTCGTCTACGTACCCCGAGGCGTCAGACACAAGGCGGTTGGGAAACTGACCGTGCTTACGGTCTGTATCCCTCGAGGTGTGTTGAACGATATTCATGAAGTGGAATGAATGCGCAGGCGAGAAGAGGATCCGCCGAGCTAGGCGATCGGAATCGCCTCGGCCCCATACACCGCGGCCACGTCGCCGCTCGGCAATAAATACACGCCCTCGAGTTCCAGGAAGCCGCTCACCAGCCCAAGACATGCGTGATGCACGCCAGCGAGTCCGCCGCCCGTTGCGAGCTCCACGCATACGGCGGGATTCCGCGGCGCCTGGCTGCGCTGTCTCGATGTAGGCCGTTCCACGATTGCCCCGTCGGGAAGTCGCTGCGCTTTGCATGGGCGAGACGATCGGTAGGGTATCGCGTAGATGCCGCTCGTTGACCGACAACGCAGTTCGAGGATCGTCCCCTCAGCGCTCATGACCCTATCCCATGAGGCTCGAAGTAACCCCTGCCGGGCGTTCCTGAAGAACGTCCATGCCACCGAGATATATGGTAATTCCGCACCTATCGAATTTCGATCCATGCACACGCCGTGCCTTGGGGTCCGCGAATCGCGAAATACCTACCAGGTCTCATCTTGCGCCGGGTTTGTCGCGGGCGACGCTCGCTACGTTCGTTTTCACGTCTCGGGCAAATCGCACGGATGAAATCAGCCGATCGTGCATAAAACACGACGATTGGCCTTGGGATGTGCTGCACAACCAGAACGAAGAGGAGCGAGCGCCGTTGTCTGATTTGAAGGCGACCGAGCTCGGGGCGATCGGACTTGCTTGAGATCCGTGGTGCGGCGACCTGTCAGGTCTTTTGCGTGACGACGTCGCGTTCCCGGACGCCGTCCGGCTTTGCCACGAGTTCGGTCTCGGCGATTTCCAGTTCGGGCAGGGTCACCTTGACACCCTCCCGCGCGAAAAGAACCGGGATGATCTCTTTCGTCATCGCTGCGTCGTAGTCCAACCCCAGGAACTTGTGCGCGGGCGTCGACAGGCGCAGGATGATCCGAAAGAGTGCGACCCGAAGCCAACGGAACATCGGCAGATCATCGGATAGGATGAGGTCCTCTTCACCCACCACGATGATCCAGCGGTCCGAAGGAATGTTGATCGCGCCCTGCGCCTGAAGCTGGTGTAGCGCTCCGCGGATGTCGGGCTGTTCCATGTACCCGTACGTCACGGAGATCGAGACGATATTGTGGCCGAGGTGGACAATCTCGATCCTGCGGTCATTTTCCGATTCCGCAATCGAAATTTGATTCACATGGAAAAATGTTATGTGGGCCGGCAGCACGCCGAATTTCTTCAGAAATACGCGGAGGGGCACTGGTACGCTCTCGTCGCAACTGCGGATTGGTCGCGAGCAGAGGAAGACGAACGCTCGGTCGGATTCGACGAGCCGACGCTTCCCCTGGATCAGTGCGCGTGCCTGTGGTAGGTTCTCTTCGATCGAGATTCGGATCTCGTCGACCTTGTCGCGCAGTGCGGTGAGCCAACTGACCCTCTTGCCGGCCTGAATTCCGAACGCGTAGAACGCCCTCGCCAATTGGCCCCGTCCCCATTGCCATGTGAGCATAATGACCACGAGGAACGTCGCGATGCCCACCGGGATGTAGCCCCCGTGCAGGAACTTGAGCAGATTGCTTGTGAAAAACAGCAGATCCACAAGCAACAATGCAGCGCACACCGAGGCGACCTTCCACGGCCGCCAGTTCCACCGGTAGTGTGCCACGTAACCGAACGCGAGCGTCGTTATGCCCATCGTGCCAGTGACGGCGATCCCGTACGCCGCGGCGAGGTTGCCGGCGGTTCGGAAGATGAGGGTGATCGTGACGCAGCCAACGAACATGGCCCAGTTGATGCCTGGGATGTAGACCTGCCCTTCGGCCTCCCGACTCGTAAAGCGGACCTGAAACCGCGGGCAAAACCCGAGAGCGATCGCTTGCTTCACGATGGAGAACATCCCGGTGATGAGTGCTTGCGACGCGATGAACGCCGCGATCGCGGAGATGACCATGTCGACGCCCAGGATGACATGATCGACTGTAGGGTTACCCGTTCGGGGAGTGAGTGCATAAAAGGTATTCGCGCGCGGCGGCACGCCGCGTTCCAGCATGTAGCCGACCTGTCCGGCGTAGTTGCACACCAGGCAGGGCAGGACAAGGAAAAACCACGAATACATGACAGGTTGCCGGCCCGAGTCCCTTGGGTCCAGGCTGTGTCCGTCGTGGACTTCGTTCTCACTCCGGCGCGCGAAGTGGCCGATGTCCGCGTACTTGGCTTCACCGCCAGTGATGGCGAGCACCACGACACCCAGGATGACGAAGGCGCCGATGCTCGGAAACTCGGCAAGGAAGTCGATCGCGTATAAGGGGTTGAACGCCGTGAACACATCGGGCCGTTGCAGAATCCAGGGAATCCCTTTCAGGGCGATCGACGGAAACCAAACCAAAAACATAAACCAGCCGAAGAAGCCGCCAACCTTGCTCGTCCCCCGCCACTGAGGCTTGAAAAGCACAAAGAGGCTAACGAGCGTGGCACCCACGGCAATCGGCTCACCGAGCGGTTCGAAAGCCCCTAACAGGCTGATCGGAGGAGTGATGACGCCGTCGGCGGCGAGCAGTCCCGCCGCAGCAACGACGAGGTATCCCAGCAGAGCGAGGCCGACGATCTTGCCGGTGTAACCCTTGAGAAGAGCCCACAGCGCGAAGGTGCCGCCCTCGCCCCGGTTGTCGGCCCTCATCACGAACAGGTCGTACTTGACCGTCAGGAAGATGAGTGCCCAGAAAACGAGGCTCAACCCACCGAGGGCTTCGCTGTCCGCCAACAGACGCCCGCCTTGCTCGATCTGGGCTGTGACGAAGCTCTCATCGTGCCCGAGCCGCTTGAGGCGGATCGTCTCACGAGTCATCTCCATCAGCGTGTAGAGGACAGAAGTTCCAATGTCCCCATAAACCGTTCCCGTTGCCTCGCGCATGCGGGTCAGGAGGCTTGTTCCGTGGGAATGACTGGCGTGGTGTTCGCTCGCCAAACGAGCTGGCGGGGTCTCGGTGCGCAAAATCGATCACCTCCCAACTCCTCGGAACTCGCAGCGCGAGTGGGGAGGAGATGGATGTCTTCATTGACCCGGGCTTACTGTTGACGGTGAAACCGCCGAGCGCGCGACCCTCCGTCCGCAGACGTCAGTGCACGCCGTCCGGAGCATTACACCGAGCGAAGACACCTGAGGGAGAGGCAGGTGTTGAAGAGATTCGCTGACAGTGTGCCTGTGGTAAAGAAACCTTCGCCGTGTAGGAAAAACGGCCCGCAGATGAAGCTTCGCGACCTCGTCACCCTGCCAGTCGGGAGCAGGCTGACATGATCAGAATGTTAACTGGGCTAAGGAGGTGTGTCAAGAACGACGGGCGTCCCTTGAGAGGTCCGAGTCCAGACAGGACGGCACGTTTCCTAGAAGAGCTCACTGATCGGACGGACACCTTGATCGACGATCCGGATAGGATGCTCGTCCGGACCAGGGATCTCGGTTTTGAGATCAATGCCGAGCCCCTGGTAGACCGTCGCCGCGATCTCAGCGGGTGAGACAGGGCGATCAACGGGAGCAGAGCCGATCTCATCCGACGCACCAACGACGCGACCTCCCTGCATGGAGCCCCCCGCGAAGAGGACCGTCCAGCAGGCCGGGTGATGGTCGCGTCCGCCCGCGGGATTGATCTTGGGGGTCCGGCCGAACTCACCGCATGCGACGATGAGCGTGTTCGACAACATGCCTCGCGCCGAGAGGTCGTCGAGCAACGCGGTGTAGGCATGATCGAAACTGGGGCCAACCTCGTTCCGGTAGCCGTCGAGCGTCGAGAAGGGTGCCATGCCGTGCATGTCCCAGGTCACGTTGTTGAACACGGTGTCGAACATGTTCACCGTAACAAAGCGTGAACCTCGCTCGATCAGCCTCCGAGCAATCAAACAGCTTTCACCGAAGCGCGTTCGACCATACTGTTCGCGAATCGCGACGGACTCCGCGTTGAGGTCGAACGCCTCGCGGACCGAACGGCTTGCTCCCCAATCATACGCCTCGAAGTCGGCAGACCGATCGTCCCGGCTGTCGCGCCTTAGCGCGATCGGATCCGCGTTCGGCACAAACGGATCGAACGATTTGCCAAGATAGCCCGCACTCTGGCCGTGGGGCATATTGCCGCCGGTCGTGCCGATGGGGCGAGGTAGAAGCACGTGGGCCGGCGTCTCGCCTCGGTTGCCTTTGAGCATGGCCACCACAGACCCAACGTGGGGATGGTCGATGTCCGCAGAAAAAAGTCGACCGGTCTGCATCAACTGATGACCCGTATCGTGAACCGCGGCGGCCGTGTGATGAACGGACCGTACAAGCGAAACCCGGTCCATCTGGCGCGCGAGTCGGGGAAAGATCTCCGAGATCCGAGTGCCAGGCACGTTCGTGGCAATCGGCCGGAATGGGCCCCGAATTTCCTCGGGGGCGTCGGGCTTCATGTCCCAGGTGTCGAGTTGCGACGGTCCGCCGACGAGAAAGAGGAAAATGCAATTCACATCGCCCCGCTCGGTGTCGGCACCCTCAGCGTTCAACGTCCGGAGCCCGGGCAAGGTGAGACCAACCGTTGCGAGCGAGCCCGCGCGCAGGAACTCGCGTCGGGTGAGTCCGGCGAGCGAAGGAACCGTTGGTTGCGCATCGAGGCGGAGCATGGTCGAAACCTCGAACTCGGTGGGGCCAAAAGGAAGGGCGGAGCGTCGTGTGGACTCGAGTCGGGGTTATCCTAACCACTGGTTGATTCGTGGTCAAACTACGAGGTCGGTTCGGAAAGTCGTCCCCGAGTCCAGTTACTTGACGGACCGACAGGTTTAACTCAGCCCCCGGATTGGCAGTCCTTCGCACAGCCTGCGAGGGACGCGCTGAAACTCGTCCCAATACTCACGAGTGGCATCGATACCGAGGTGATGGAGCATTGTCGCCGTGAGGTCGGCGGGGCTTAGCGGATCGGACTTGACGTGTGCGCCGATTCGATCGGTCTCGCCGTAGACCTGTCCGCCACGAACTCCGCCTCCCGCAAGCAGCACGGTGAACGCGTGGGGCCAATGGTCTCGCCCGGTCTTTTCGGTCATGTTGTTCTGCACAAACTGACCAATCTTGGGCGTCCGTCCGAACTCTCCGGAGACGACGACAAGGGTGCTTTCGAGCAGCCCTCGATCGCTCAGATCTTCGATGAACGCAGAAAAGGCGCGGTCGAAGTGCGGAGCCAGCCGATCCTTCAGCGTGGGGAAATTGTGGTTGTGAGTATCCCAGAACGGTGAAACCTTTTCGGCCCGGCTGTCGTCATCGTAGTTCACCGTGACCAGTCCGACGCCCGCCTCGACGAGGCGACGGGCCAGCAGCAAGCTCTGGGCGAATTTCGTCGGGCCGTAGCGTGCTCGAAGTTCCGGCGCTTCGCGTCTCAATTCGAAGGCTTCGGCGGTTCTCGAATCGCTCAACATCGCCAGGGCCGTCGCGTAATGCTCACGGAATGTCGGTTGGTCTTGACGCGAAGAAGGGGTTGACTCGGTGCGCTCTTCAATTTGGTTCAGCAGCGTGTTACGTACCGCGACGCGTCCGAGAGTCACCTGTTCGGGCAGGCGGAGCCCGTCGACCTCAAACGTGGGCTGGCTGGGATCGCCACGAACGAGGAACGGCCGGTACACGGCTCCCATCCTCCCGCCGACCTGGCCGGCAATCGGGCGGTCCTGGCCCGTGAACTGGGCATACCAGGGGAGAACGATCGCGGGTGGCCGGCCGCTGTTGTTTCGCCTGAAACGCGTGACGAGCGATGCAAGCGAGGGCCAGTCCTCGGGAGTGGCCTGGTCGGTAATCGGCGGTCCGAAATAAGGCCGGCCTGTGTAGATTTCACTGCAGGCTGGCCCATGCACGGGCATGTGGTGCGTCATCGACCGCACCAGGCAGAGTTTGTCGGCCGTCCGCGCCAACATCGGGAGATGTTCGCAGAGTTGGATTCCGGGCACGTTGGTCGCGATGGACCGAAACTCACCCCGGATTTCGACAGGCGCATCCGGCTTCATGTCCCACAGATCAATGTGGCTCGGTCCGCCGAACAAGAAGATGAAGATGCACGAGTTTGCGCGAGGTTTCGTGGCAGAGTCGGCCTGGACCGCTCGCAGACGGTGAAATTCGGGCAGCGAAAGGCCGAGCGTGGTTAGGCCGCCAACGCGCACCATGGCCCTGCGCGTAAATTCGTGTCCCTGCGCGTGATTTCGTTCGCTAGCGGCCGTCGCCACTTCGAGATCCTCCTCGTATCGGCAGGCGTGCGTCGGTCCGCCCCATTCGCAAGCTCGGCTGCGCGCACCATTCGTTGCTGGGCAAGCCACCGTGTTGATATCGAAACTGGAACAGGTATCAACTGCTCCAGACTCAGCGAATTCGGTCAGGAAAACCGACCAAAATGAGTGTACGGAACGTCTGAAGCCAAGGTCAAGTAAGTCTTTGCGGCGCGTGGGATAGGAAGTTACGCTCCAGCCAGCGCGGGCAGGCCTTGCAACTGCGATGTTGGAGTTAACGGAGCCGCTGCTGGTCATAAGATCGCGAAAATCACGTTGGTAACGAGCACCGATCCGCGGTGTTTCGCCCCTTCTTATGCCAGGCCCGGAACTTTGGGTTCAGAACCGGGTTCAACACGGAAACCAAGCTCATTGAGCTGCTGATCCGTTTGCAACCGGGCGTCGTGGTTCATCGACGAACGCGACCGGGCGCGCGGTTCGAGGTTACGGCGGTTTGTGGGGCCAGTTTTTCGAAATCCCCAGGGTCGCAAAAAAGCTGTGCACAGAATTCGTCGGTTCGCGTAGTATGAGTAATCGGTGAATCTTCTTCCGGTCGTGTCCGCAATGAAATCGTTCCCCCCCGAGTGTCACGTGAACCGATCGCGGTCCGTGTTCCCCCTCTTGGCGCTGCTCCTCGTCACGTTGCTCGCGTGGCCGTGGAACCTCGCGCTTTCGGCGGCGGAGTCAGCGCAGTTGCCCGCCAACGCGGACCAGGGAGCGTGGGTCGGTCGAGGCGCACGTTCCTCGCAGATTGGCCGTACCGGGAGATGGTGCCAGATTCAGAGTCTCGCACTGGCACCCGATTTCGACGAGGACGATACGGAAGAGCGATCGAACGCCGTTCCCAATTCCACCGCGGTGCTCGCTGCCCTTGGGGCGTCCCTCCGCCAGTGTGATTTCACGGCGTCCGGTTCGATCATGGACGCGGCTTTCCTCCTGCCTTCGGTCCCAATCACCTTCCTCTGCCGAATGCGCTGTTGAAATGGTCGGGTCGGAGTCTGCCCTACGGTGGGGCTCGGCGCGCGTCGGCCCTTCGTGTTCGCGACATCACATCGCAATCATGACCTTCCCGGCGGGGGTTCGATGATTGGCTTCTCACTATCTCTCCTCATCGGTGGAAGGGTGACGCGCTTATGGTTCGTGCGATCATTACCTGGAGTCTGCACAACCGATTCATCGTTCTGCTCGGAGCGTTAGCCCTGATCGGCATCGGGGTTGCGTCGACCTACAACCTCAACGTGGAGGCGTACCCGGACCCCACACCTCCGCTTGTCGAGGTCATCACGCAGAACCCCGGGGCAAGCCCCGAGGAGATGGAACGGCTCATCGGGATTCCCATCGAAACCGCGCTCAACGGCATGCCGGGACTCGAAGACCTGCGCAGTACGTCGATCGCCGGCTTGAACGACATCAAGTGCCAGTTCAGCTACGGCACCGATTATTTCAAGGCTCGCCAGGAAGTACTGAACCGAATTGGCATGATCGACAACCTGCCCCAAGGAATTACTCCAAGGCTCTCTCCCTGGAGCCCGACGGGCGAAATCGTCCGCTATGTCTTGGAAGGGCCGGGCTACACGCTCAACCAACTCAAGGCCGTGCAGGATTGGGTATTGACCCGCGCCTTGAAAACCGTTCCCGGCGTGATCGATGTGACGGGCTTCGGTGGCACGGTGAAGCAGTATCAGGTGCTCATCGACACGCGGTTGCTGCGTCAGTACAACGTGACACTACAGCAGGTTGAGGATGCGATTTCACGCTCGAACGGCAACGTGGGTGGCGACCTCCTCACGTTGGGTTCTCAGGCACACGTCGTCCGGGCGAAAGCGCTTCTCGGCCAGGGAATCGACTCACTCGATCCGTCCTTGGTTGAAAACGCATTCGTGCTCGAGGCAGAGAAGCTTCAAGACATTCAGGACGTCGTGATCACGGTCACCGACGGCCTGCCGATCTACGTCCGCCAGGTGGCCAAGGTGGAGATCAAGCACCGGCCTCGGCTGGGAGTGGTCGGCCGTCGCTTGAAGGAAGTGCCGATCAAGAGCTCGAAGGAGCAACTCGAAAATGACGAGGCACAGGGGTTTTTCGCGCAGGTCAAAGCCCTCTTCGGTTTTGGAGGACCACATGCGCCACTGACCCGCCCCGAAAAACGCGACGAAAACGACGTGGTCGAAGGCATCGTCCTGATGCGCAAGTACGAGAAGTCGCTTCCCGTCTCCGAGGCTGTGGCCGAGAAGATGAAGTCGATCGAAGAGTCTGGGCTGCTCCCCAAGGGAATGCACCTTGAAGTTTTCAATCAGCGGACCCAACTCGTGCACGTGACCACTCACAACGTGCTGCACAACCTCGTCGTGGGAATGGCTCTCGTCGTCGGCGTGCTGTTCGTCTTTTTAGGCGACCTGGCCAGCGCGGGAATCGTCGCACTGATGGTACCCCTGGCACTACTGTTTTCGGTCTCAGTGCTGAACGTCCAGGGAAAGTCGGCGAATCTGCTCTCGATCGGTGCGGTCGACTTCGGGATCATCGTGGACAGCTCGGTGATCATTGTCGAGAATATCTATCGGCATATCACCGCGCACGGTGCGGATCGAACACGGCCGCTGATTGATCGCATCGCCGAGGCATCACACGAAATCGAAAAGGCGTTGTTCTTCTCGACGGCGATCATCGTCTGTGCGTTCATCCCACTGTTCGCGATGTCCGGCCCCGAGGGTGCTCTTTTCGGGCCGATGGCGAACACGTACGCCTTCGCGATCTTTGGCGCACTCATCCTGGCGCTGACCCTGGCGCCCGTGCTGTGTTCGTTCCTGTTCCACAACAAGAGGGAAGAAACGGACACATTCATCGACCGGATGATGAAGCGAGGCTATCTCCGCCAGCTCAATCGAATCCTCAATTACCGCTGGATCACGCTCGGTGTCATGATCGGCTTGATTGTCTTCACGGCGAGTTTGATCCCGGGCCTCGGCGGCGAGTTCATGCCGCAACTTGAGGAAGGGAACCTCTGGATCAGGGCCCTGCTGCCGCGCACCGTCTCGCTGGAGGGGGCGGCCCGGATGGCGCCTAGGCTGCGCGAAGTGATTGCGTCCACACCCGAGATCCGGGGTGTGATGTCACACGTCGGTCGTCCCGACGACGGTACGGACGTGACGAGCTTCTTCAACCTGGAGTTCAACGCTCCGCTCAAGCCGATGGAAGAATGGCGGGAAAAACGCGTCGAATTCCTTGGGTTCCATCTCTGGAACCGAAAATATACGCGAGAGGAGATCCAGGAGGAGTTGAGTGAAAAATTCAAGTCATTTCCTGGTGTGAATTTCAATTTCTCGCAGTTGATTCGTGATAACGTCGAAGAGGCACTTTCGGGCGTCAAGGGGGCGAACTCCATCAAGCTGTTCGGGACGGATTTGCCGAAGCTCGAAGAGTACGGTCAGAAGACGGTGGACGTCCTGAACAAGGTGCCGGGGATCGAGAACGTGGGGTTGTTCCACATCATTGGTCAGCCCAACCTCGAGATCGAGATTAACCGGCGCGAGTGTGCCCGCTATGGGATCAATGCCGCCGATGTCGAGTCGGCGGTTCAGGTAGCAATCGGCGGCCGTGCCTTCTCGCAGATGGTCGAAGGGGAAAAGCTCTACGACATCATCTTGCGGCTGCCGGTGGACCTACGTGACGATCCGAACGTCATCGCGCGCATTCCAATTGATACGCCGTCCGGATTGGACGGGCAGCCGGGGGTGCGGATCCCGCTGGCGCAACTTGCGACGATCCACCCGCACAAATCAGGTGCGGCGTACATCTACCGCGAGAACAACCGGCGGTTCATTCCCATCAAATTCAGCGTCCGCGGGCGCGACCTGGCTTCGGCAATTACGGAGGCCCGGGCACGCGTCGAGTCGAAATCGGGAGTGAAGCTTCCGGAAGGTTACGAGATTGAATGGTCCGGCGAATACGAGCAGATGCAGGCGGCCAACGCTCGGCTCATGTGGATCGTGCCGCTCTCGATCTCGCTGATCATGATCCTGCTCTACACGGCGTTCAATTCGTTGAAAGACGCGCTGCTGGTCATGGCGAACGTTGTTGCGGCGACGATGGGCGGTGTCTGGGCCTTGCGGCTCACGGGCACTCCTTTCAGCATCTCGGCCGCGGTCGGGTTCATCTCGATCTTCGGCGTCGC
>DAIDJG010000116.1 GCA_027451445.1 Singulisphaera sp. | reverse complement strand
CGATTGAGGATGGTAGAAATCCGTCGATGCATCGCGGGGCCTCCTGTGCCAGGGGTGTGGGGAAAATACCCATGGTGTCAGGAGGCCTCGGTTGTCACAAGTCTTGATGCCCCTTCACGTTGTTGTATTAAATGCCATTCGGGACATTGCTATTGGTTATCGGGAACTGGGATTATTGGGTAATTCCGGCGCGATTGGAGATGTGTCCTTAGGCTGTTGACCGCGCTTACGGAGACTATATTCCAGGCCAGGTTGTTTTGCCGTAGTCCTTGTCCAGGTCTCGCTGCCGAAGGGTCGATCACGGTGGACAGAGAGCCGCACCGCTTCGATTTCGGCGTCAGTCATCGGCGCGTTGACGAACGCGAGCCAATTCGCACTCCGCGGCACGGGACCGTCATCAATGGGGGGTCCATTCGCACCAGCGCCCAGGTTGGACCACGGCCAATCCTGC
The DNA here is from genome assembly GCA_027451445.1 of Singulisphaera sp. GTDB lineage: Bacteria > Planctomycetota > Planctomycetia > Isosphaerales > Isosphaeraceae > DAIDJG01. The sequence goes on along the minus strand of DAIDJG010000116.1, from coordinate 3,241 downwards.
GCGCTGGCGACCAGGTTGGCGCGCAGTCGGTTTCGTTCGACGTAGCGCTCACCGTGAGGAGTTGATCGTCGTCCTGTATGGGGAAGGCCCGGAATCGCCCCTGCCAGACATGTCCGCTGTGATTGTAATGGCGCAAGTAGCGCCGCACATGAGTGGTCAGGAGCCAATGCATCCAGCGTCCCAGGTCGCCATCCGCGTGAGGCCAGAGCACGAAGTGAAAGTGGTTGGGCATGAGGCAATAAGAGAGGAGGCGAATCGGCAGGCGAACCTTGGCCTCGGCGATCCTATCGAGGAAGGCGTGATAGTCTCCGTCCTTATGGAAGACCTTCGCCCGTGCGTTGCCGCGATTGATCACGTGATAGCAATATCCCCCGAGGGCGGCCGGAGCGGTACGTGGCATGGCTGTGGTTCCAGTGACCGAGGAGACATTACCCAGATCACCCATAGTGCATCAAGCAATAGCAATGTCCCCTTTGCAGCCTCTTCAAGTCGCACCGCGAGGCGCTCGACACCTGGGCCATGAAGGAGCTGGTCGGCCATTATGTGGCGTACCGCAAGCTCGTCAGCCATTCGCCGTCGGATCTGCTCGCCGAGAACCAGTTCCGGCTCTATGCGGTGACTGCCAGGTACCCGCAGAACCTGTCGGTCCAGGTTCCCTGGCAGAGGGTTCAAGCGGGTGTCTATGATTGTCAGTGGGGCGCCGATACGATCCGTGTGGTCTTGGCCGGCGAGCTGTCGCGCGAACCGCACAACGCCCCGCTGCACCTGTTTAGCGCCTCGGCGGACCTGGTCGGCTTCGGCGGCCGCGCCTACCAGCGGCGCTCGAGAAGCACGAGTGGCCTACTGATCCAACTGTTCGAGGGGCTTCAGTCGGAGGGGTTTCCCATGCCGTACACGATGGAGGAATTCCAGCGCCAGTTCGTCAAGGATCACTTCCCGAGGCTCACGCCGGAGGAACGAAGAGACGTAATCAAGTCGCTGCCGCCGGAGGAACGGAAGGACGTGGTCACGTCAATGTCGCCGGAGGAGCGGAAGGACGTGATCAAGTCGCTGCCGCCGGGGGAACTGGAGGATGTAATCAAGTCACGGCCGCCGGAGGAGCGGAAAAACGTGATCAAGTCACTGCCACCGGAGGAGCGTCTGGCCGGTCTGACCGAAGAGCAGATCCGACAGTACCTGGATCGCTTACCGGCTGAGCGAGCCGTTGCACCGCGCAAACCGCGGCGGAAAACGTGAGGGGCGTCGTTTGTCGGCAAAGCGTTCATGCCATTCGGGAATGCCCCCTTGGAATTTCCGGCTCGACACCCACCCCGAGAGTCTCCTTGAGGATGCCTCCGAGCGAGCGCCGGACCCGGCTCGTCGCACGGAACGGATGACGCGTGCACGTGGAACGTTTCGGCATCCCGATCGTGGTCGTAGCCGAAACGTTGAGGGCATGGTGAGCCGCCCTGGCGCAGGAACGCATCACCCCACGACCGGTGGCTTACCGAGAATGGAGCCGCGGATTCTCGTGTTTCGCGGTATTCCCGATCGCGCCTTGTGATCAAGCGGCCGTCGACCTCTTCAACTCCTTTTACGCCGCCAGGCTTTGAAGTCGCTACGCGCGACCTGAAGCTTGCCGTAATGTCCCTGGCCGCGAACGCCCTGCGTCTCACAGCCCATCGGCGGGACTTTGAGACGGTGAAGGGCGTGAAGTTCGCGAATGGGCTCGACTCACGAACACGCGTGGAGCATGGGCGTCCCATCCTTCCGCGGACGTCCGAGGCCCGGGCTCCTCCGGCCGCTCAACGCCCGCTTTGACGTGACGCGTGCCCCCCACGAGCGGGTCGCTGAAACCCTTCAGGCCATCGCCGACGCGACCCGCTTCGAGGAGCTTCAGGTCAACGACAAGTTCGCCTACGACTTTCAGGCCTACCGCGACGTGAAGCGGCACCTGGGCCGCCTGGTTGGCTCGAGACATTGGCGGCAGGCCATGCCGCGGGCGCTGAAGCTGATGAAGCGAGGCAGTCCTCAGGTCGAGATGAGCGACGAAGGCCTGATGACCGGAGACATCGAAGATGGCCTCAACGTGGTTCTCGAGGCACTGCGGACGTGCGACATCGCTCCGGCCGAGGGGAGCATGTGGTGCTTGGCGATGCTCGAGAACGATCGCGTCGGTTGCATCGGCCGTGAAGGACTCGCACGATGACGAGCCCAGCTTCTGAAGGGCGCCGTACGCGAGACAAGCGGCCGTTACCGGCTCCCCAATTCGGGCATCATCAGGTCGCCCAATCCTCGATGACGAGTCCGGGCACGCGCCCGAAATCGCGACGATTGCGGGTCACGACGGTCGCTCCAATATCCTGGGCAATCGCCGCGATTCGCAAATCGTTGTGCTTGACGTTCAATTTGGCGCTCACCAGTGACTCGAACCGCGTCCAGGCGGACACCGTCATCGGTGTGATCGCAAAACGGTTCCAGGAAACAACAAGGGCAGCGAGGAGCATCGCGGCATATTCGCTTGCTTGCGGAGTTTTCGCCGAGCGAGCCAATGCCGACCATCCCCCGATCTGCTCTTCCACAGTCACGGTGCTCACGCACAACTGGTCCGTCGCGTGGCTGTCAACGGCGGCAATCACCCGGGCTTGATTGCGCTGATGGAGACTGAGCGTATCCGTGTCCAGAAGGAAAATCGCCATGGATCATTCGGTCTCAGACTCATTCGAGGTTTCCAGTGCCTCCCGTTCGGCGCGATATCTCTCCACGGCCGTCAACCAGGCGTCGAACAATGGGTTCTCGGCTAAGGGCAGGACGGGAACCGGGGGCCTGGGCGGAGCGATCGGCTGATCGATGAGAATCGCGCCTCGCTGAATCCGGTTCGCAATCTTCTCCTGTAGAGCAAGAACCGCCTCCGCAGCCGAGCCCGCTTCCGCCGACAAATCGAGCGGCCCACCTGTCGACGCGCGAAACCCAACCTGGCTGGGTTCCACTAAAATCGAGATTGTCACGGCAACCTCCCACGCGCAAAGGCTTCGCTGGCCGTTACTTGACGCTTTCAGGCTGTGCGTGATCCGCATCCCGCGTCGCCAGTCCATGGCATGACGCATCTTGGCGGTCTTCGGTCGTGCGGCCCTGCGCTCTTGCCACTCGATTATAGCAAGGACCATGCTCGCCACCCACGTGTGACCAGTTGAGAGACGAAGCGTTGGACCAGCACGCTCACCGACGCCCTGAACGGTGGCGGGCTCCCTTGCGGCGTCAA
>DAIDJG010000115.1 GCA_027451445.1 Singulisphaera sp. | reverse complement strand
ACGTTCGTTGGCTCGTCGACAATTCGATCCGGACCTTGGACCAGTACGAGCGCAAGGAGTTCTACGATCCTCAACTGATCGACGCGCTACGGATTGGAACGGCTCCGCCGCCCCCCGCGCAGCCGGTTGCGATACCTCCCGCCCTCGTGGTCGACGCCGTGGCGCCGCGCAAGCGGCTTGACCGTGACGTTGAGCTCACGGTGACTCTGCGCGACGCGAACATCGGGGAGCTGCGTCTCTATCAAAACGGGATCCCCGTCCGAGCCCGCGACGACTTCCAGCCGACGGGCGATCCGCGGCGTGTCGTGACGCGCGTCCGCCTGCGCGCGGGGATGAACCGATTCCACGCGATGGCCAGCCGTCCCGGCGCGGCCGACGGACGGTCGCCCGGAATCGAGGTTCGCTACGATGGCGCGGAACCGTCCGGGCGCTTGCACGTCCTGGCTCTCGGCGTCAGTCATTATCAACGAAGGGCACTGTTGTACGCGGACAAAGATGCCCAGGACGTCGCCAACTTCCTGAAGGATCTGAGTACCGACGCGGAAGGCAACCCCGGGTTGGTCAAGGTGCTCGTCAACGAGGATGTCACCCAAAAAAACGTCGAGCAAGCGCTCTACGCGATCCGAGACCGCGTCAAGGACTCGCCGCAGGATCGTGTCGTCGTGTTCATCGCCGGCCACACTGGGATTCACGATGACCAGTTCAGCCTCCTCCTCCCGCGCTATCCCTTCCCCGAAAGCGATCCTGTACGTGTCGCGGAGCGAACCTCGGCCAAGGTGCCGAAAGTCGACAAGGGCGCGATTCTCTCGTATGGGATGATTTACAGTATTCTTTCACGCATCGATGCGTTGCAGCGATTGGTGATCGTCGACGCCTGTCAGGCCGAGGAAATCTTTAACGATCCCCAGGTCCAGCGCATTCAGAGATACATGGCCGCCAACTCCCGCGGGGCGAAGACCGCTTATCTGTTGGCGTCGCGCGAGGGGGAGCTCGCCAACGAAGTTGCAGAGCTGAAGCACGGATTGCTGACCTTCGACCTGTTAATGGGGATGGGAGACTCCCGACCCCCTGACGAACTTGTAAATCTGCGGGCGCTACCCAGGCACGCGGACCTCGACGGGGACGGAGTCATCACCACGCAAGAACTGCGCGCGTTTGTTGAGTCGACCTTGCCCGCGCTCGCGGAACGCTATCACATCGTGCGGGCGCCGACCGAAGGTCATGGCAAGGAACACCGAATCGAGCTCCGATCGGCCGACGACGACTTCCCTCTGATTCCGCTCAAAACCGAAGCGAGTGCACCCAGGTGAGGGCGATGGCTCGTCTTCAGCGTGGGTTGAGCAGAGGGAAACGCTCAGGAATTAACTCGGGCACATAGCAGGCTGTGTCCTGGTTTCCCTGGGTGGTATCGCGGACGATTTCACTGACCGCGTCATGGAAGCCGAAGAGTGTGTAAAGACCGTCCGCGTTCATCCGATCGCGGGACTGGCGCGCGGCGGCGTTCGAATCCAGAATCGCCTGTGCAAAAACGCGATGGCGCAGCCGAGGGAAACTCGACTGGCCGTTCACTATGACCGGCTCACTCGCCTGGGTCCGCGACGCCAGCAGCGTGATTACGCCTCGGCGGTCCCGCAGGTCCCGGATCCACGCCTTGAACGCGTCCTCGTCATCTTCTGAGGGCGTCTTGTGCACGACGTCGAGGAACAGAACGACCTTGCAGCCCGTCGCGGCCGCGTTCCCCAGTACGGCGCCGAGGTCGTCCTGCGCGATCGCAGGCGCCGGGGGGCCGGAGTGTTGCGAGTCGGCGGTTAACAAGAGTGATTGTCGTTCATGTGCCACGACATTCGATTCCAGAACCATGATCAGAAGGTCACCGCTGCTCAGCTCTTTCTGCTGACATTGGCGACGTATCTGGTCGAGCACCGAATCGATCCGTTCCGCACGTGATTCCGAGCCGGTGAGGACCTGCGCCACGACCCGCTCACGTGCGAAGGGCTTCCCCTGGCCAGGCGTGACGAGTCGCGCCTGGAAGAAACTCGCCAGGTCGCGCGCGTCGTTCTCGGCGTGAAGCACGGGCGCGGCGTCTCGCACCTGGAACGCCTCGGTACCCATCGTAACGATCATCAAACGCGGCTCGCGGTCGATGGGCTGCTTCGACTCGACTTCGACGGAATGCGTCCCCCACCGGTCCTCAATGTCGATGCAGGTGATGTTGTACCGATTCTTGCCGCTCTCGAGTGGCACTCGCACGGGTTGTTCGAAGCGGGCGGTGCCCGGCGGATGGACGATCGTCTGGACCAGCCGGGCGCCGTTTCG
>DAIDJG010000114.1 GCA_027451445.1 Singulisphaera sp. | reverse complement strand
GATTAAGATCACTGTCGCCAACAATGTTCCGCCGGGTGACTACACGGTCAACCTGAGAGGGGATGCGCAAGTGCCGTTCAGTCCCGATCCCAAGGCCGCGAACAAGCCCAATGTCCGAGTTGCCGACCCGGCCACGCCCTTTTCAGTAACGGTCATCCCGGCAAAAAAATAGTCCTCAAGACGTCCCTGTCCTGAGAACGGCCAGCAACGGGTTCTGCCGCAGTTTTCATGCGGATCAGCCAGCGACGATCGATGTGACTGTCAGCGAACCGAGGGATGCGAGCTCTGCCACTTGGCAGCGGCCCGACTCGCCAATAGACTTACAATCCGTGGTACGCGGATTGACTGGAGTCTCGCTCTCCCAGACGACGTCGAGGCTGGCGCGTTTGATACCGCCGATCCAGGGCTCGCCGTTCCGTGTCTGGAGGATTGACATGCCGATCTTGCCCGCCGAGCCTGACCTCTTTCCCGAGGATCTTTGGCAAGCTGTCGACGTGACCGAGGGAGGCACACGGCAATGGTGGTGCCTGCATACCCTTCCCCGTCAGGAAAAGACCACGGCGCGGTATCTCCGATCGCAGAACATCGCCTACTATTTGCCCCAGGTCGTCAAGGTGGGCCACACACCGCAAGGCCGCAAGACCCGGTCGGTCGCTCCGCTCTTCCAGAGTTACCTGTTCCTGCTCGGCGATGAGACCGCCCGCATGTCCGCGCTGAGAAGCAACCGGTTGGTGAAGGTACTGGACATCGCGGACCCAACGCGCCTGACGAGCGACCTGCGCCAGATTCACCAGATGCTCTCGTCGGGATTGACGGTCCTTCCTGAGCCCGTAATGCCCGTGGGGGCTCACGTGCGAATTACCTCGGGACCGCTTCAGGGCATTGAAGGGACGGTGGTCCGGCGCGGCAAGCGAGACCAGTTCGTCGCCGTCGTCCGGTTCCTGGGACGCGGGGCCATGGTGGAACTGGAGGACTGGCAGGTCGAAAGGTTAGACCTCGAGGGAGAGCGGCGGTGATCGTAATCACCTCACCGACGCTCGCCCAGCTCTGCTGTCCCTGGACAAGGCAACGGCTGCTGAGGCTTTCCGGTCCGTTCTCGCCGCACGGCGGCAATCTCAAGAACCGCCACAACCCCAACGGCACAGGATGCCTGGAGCACAACAGTCGCGGCACCGAGGGCATCCGCGCGGTGGAGTACGAGCGTTCCCAGCCCGGCTCCCATTGAGACGAGCAGGATGGCTGTGACGGCCTCTGGAGGCGTCAAGCCGGTCTGTAGCAGCCGATACGAGAAGTGCTGAGGGTCGAACGCGACCGTGGGAGCGGTCCATTCCCGCCACCATCCACAGAGCACCGAGACCGACTCGTAGAGCGGTACGGCCATGACCAGCAGTGGCGCCAGCACGTTGAACGACGAGTCGTGGGCGCCGTAACGGTAATACGTCCCCGCCACGGTGGTTGCGCCCAGCAGAAACCCCAGGAAGTTCCCCCCTGAATAACCCAGGAAGAGCTGGGCCGGATAGCGGTTATAGACCAGGAATCCGGCAAGGACGCCAGCGACCACGAACATTACGGCCGGTGCGAAGAGACTGCCAACCTGCATCTGGGCAGCCGCGAATAGCACCGCCGCGACGAGTCCGATCCCGGCGGCCAGGCCGTCCATGTTGTTCAGAAAGACGAACGCGTTGGTCAGAAGCACAACCCAGAGGACTGTGACCAATCCCCCCACCAGCGGTGCGGTGACGGGCCCAAAGAGCGTGACACGCACCCCTGAAGCCGCGAGCGCCGCCGCCAGCGCCACCTGCGCCGCCAGGCGAAACCGCCATCCGAGGTTGATGGCCAGGTCGCCCAGAAGTCCGACGACCATCGCACCCGTGGACAGGACCAGGATGATTAACAGTTCACTCGCCCGGTACCACAATCCGTCCACATGACGTCCGACCGCCCCTGGAAGCCACGTTCGGCCAAATATGAACACTAGCGCCCCGGTTCCGAGCACGACAACCGTCGCCAGCCAGATCGCCACGCCGCCCGCGCGTGAGACCCCCTTGCGGTTCGCCGGTGCCCGCCCTGGAAAATCAACCAATCCCAACGCGGGTCCCCAGCGTTTCGCGAGCCCACTGAGAGACAACCCGGCCAGAAACGCGAAGCCGGTCAGCAACAACCCGACAATTGCCAGGGTCGTCAATTCCGCCGTTGCCCCTGCCATCGGCAGCACTCCTCTGTTGTTACCGAGCGCTCAAACGTCCTGGACAACGGTAGAGTATGCCGCGCACCGCTCGATCCGTGAAGCACTCGCCCGTTCACTCGATCGCCCTTCGGGACGGCGATCATCCGGGAGCTGCTTCGTGCTCGGTCAGGAGCCGCCCAACCCGGCCGTTGAACCAATCGGCATTCACGGTGCGCCGAGGTCATCGCCACAAAATGAAGCCCTTGCCGTTAATCTCTCGTGATCGGTCGCATATCATGTAATACTAGAGTGTGGTGAATTGGTCTTGGAGCGCCGGTGTGGGCTTGCAAATGAGCTTCGATGAACTAGGCGAATTGCACCCGTGGGACGCTGGCAGGCTGCGTGCGCACCAGCTTGCGGCCTTCTGCTCGACCCAGGTTCTGGAGCGCCGGCTCCGGCGAGCCAGAATGCGCCGGCGAGGATGGCTCTGTTGGATCCTGGGCCCGCGCAGAGCGTTCCTCGACGGTATGATCGACGGCCTGGCGCACGAGCTGCAGCTCCGTGCGCGCGACTCCGCCAGCCTCTGAGGGTCTGTCCCGGAAGTGGAGCGGAGCTGGAAAAGGGGGACTGGCTCCGAGTCTTCGAGGTGCCTGTCCCCCTTTTCTGGCGGAGCGGCGTGGAAATGGGGACAGGCACCGTCCGAAGACGGCCGGAGCCAGTCCCCATTTCCACGCTCCCGGGACTTGTGGTACAGCCTCTGAGCCGATTTACGGGATCGACCAGGCAGGTGACGGGTCAAGACGTGCCCGTCAAGGTGCGGAGGATCCGGTTCCATCGTGACTGACGCTCGCGCTCGAAGGCCTCGAGTCGCTCGCTCACGAAGGCGTGGACCTCGCGTGGGTCGCGGCGAACGCGCGGTGACTCCAGATTGCAGAGATCTGGATTAAACCAGGGGGGTGGTTCCGGACCGTTCGGAATCGGCGGGACTGTGGCTGCGTCGGCTGGCTTTTCGGCTGGACGAGCGCCCGGCACATCGGCGGGTTTCCGGAGCAGTTCCTCGCGCAGACCATCGATCGATTCCGTCAGTCGACGGACCTCGTTCAACTCCGCGGTGAGGACCTCCATCTGTTCGCGGTGCATGCCGCCGAACGCCTTCAGGATCAGTAAGATCGCCTGCTGAAACTGGTCCTGCATCATCTCCTGGCGCTGCTCGAGCGCCGCCAGACGGCCGTCCGGATCCCAGGGCAAGGCGGTCAATCGGGACGTGGTTTCCAGCGAGGCTGCGGCAGGAAACGCGTGCGTGCCATCGGCATTGATTGAAGCGTGTGCATGTTCATCGGCAGTGCGGAGCGCAGTACCCGCGCTGCGTATCGCTTCCGGCTCCGAGGTCGATCGAACGGACTGTTGAGGTTCCAGCAACCGGATCGAAAACGGCCCAACGCCGAGGCGATCACCGGGGACCAGTCGGCACGAGCGTACGACCGCACCGTTGTGTTCCGTCCCCCATTCCGTGAGCAGGTCGACGGCCCACAGCCCCTCGTGTGTCCGCACCAGGCTGCAATGGTAGAGTCCGATCCGCTGGCCGCGCAGAGCCAGCCGGCAAAGTGCACCGCGGCCGACCAGGGCGAGCGTGCCTGCCATTCTCCAGACGCGCGGAGGGATGCCAGGAGCGTTGACCTCGAAGCGCAAAGGTGGAAGTTCGGAGCCATCGTGCCGGAGGGCCGAGTTCAAGGGGTCGGGCCCTTCGTCCTCGCCGCCACAACCACTGCCGTTCAGGAACCGCAGCCCGAACGGGCCGATCTGAACATCCTGCCCGGGGCCGATCCAGCCCGCGTCGACTCGTCTGTTCCTGTGGAAAGTTCCCGTCCGGCTCCCGAGGTCCACTCCGTAGAGGCGGCCGCCGAGCAACTGGATATAGGCATGGCGACGGCTCACCTGAGGGTCGTCCAGACAAACGTCGGCCGTGGGCAACCGGCCGACCACCAGGTAGGGCTGCGCGATCACACGCGGCTCCATGTGCGCAACGCCGCCCTGCCCGCTCGGCGTGATACCGACCACAAGCGGTCCGCCGTCGCCACACGCCCGAAGGAACAGATCCGGATCGGCTGAGCTCAAATGAGACTCTCCAGCCTCATCGCAACATCGGTGTCTATGCATCCAGGCTGACGGGCGAAGCGCAGTCGTCCACCCCCTGGCCACCATAACGCTGGTCGAGATCCTCGCCTCGGAACTCATCACTCATCTTCGACGACGCCGTTCTCCGCGGTCGATTCCCGGCCTGGATACTCGCCTATCTTTACCCTTTTTGGGTCTCGGTTTAGACCCGTCAGGTCGTTCACGCGAACAAAGCATAAAATCGTCCCAGTCCTCGTATTCATCTCAAATACCCCAGTCAGACCATCGAAAACGGTTCCGAGATTAACGAAATATCCCTAGCGCTTGCCAGTTGGTGCGTGCTATGTCTTCAGGAGATGCCCGTCGAGGGTGGGTGGCTGGGGTCGAGCCCGGCCACCCACCGTTTTCCATCTTCGCGTACCAACTGGCGAGCGCTTACGAGATTCACGAAATATCCGAAATATACCTCCGTACAGACTCCGAATAGGTGCACCAATAGCGCTCCGAGATTTACGAAATATCCGAAATATACCCCCGCACAGGTCCTGGAATCGGTGCACCAATAACGCTCCGAGATTTACGAAATATCGTAAGCGCTCGCAAGTTGGTGCGCGAAGATGGAGAACCTTGGGTGGCTGGGGTCGAGCCCGCAGGGCGATGCCCCCGGACGTTTCGGCCGTTCGAACGGACCGGGGGCTTCGC